>CAZOPG010000032.1:0-10599 GCA_964581585.1 uncultured Planctomycetaceae bacterium
TACAAAAACATTTTCTTTCGTTATAACCTATCAGATACAAAGCCATTATTACAATATCAAGGTCGAGCAAGCCGTCACCCAATGCACAGCGGTTTGAGTCAGCCATATGCAGGTTGGTTAGTTGTTGTCCCGCATCAAGTATAGCCTGGCCGATATGGCTTTGCTCGGTAAGCATGTGGTAAAGGTCGCCGTTTATATGTTTGACCCCCGGATGATTAACAGCCTGGATATAGTTTTTTGCGTCGGCAAAGGTATGACAAAAACTAACCTCAGCAGAACGTATCGGTTCGACAGCAGCTTTTATACCATGTTGAACAAAAAGATCGGCAACTAATCCGATAGTTTCTACTGAGCGTTGAAATTCTGAATCATCGCAAAGATTCGCTCTGCCGACTGCTCCGGGCACTATCAGCATATACGCAGCTTTCAGTTCTGCGGCAAAATCAACTTCACGTTTAATATAGTCGATCGCATTTTGGCGATAAATGGCTTTGTTGGAAGAAAGATCGTTCTCTGCGGAGAACATGCCGCATATGCCGGCAACTTTAATATCATGATCGCTAAGTATTTTCATGGTCTCACCCGGCTTATAGCCTAAATCTTTGCCATAATGATTCCCATGCAATTCAATAAATTTAACCCCAACCCCACTCAAACGTTGGGCTGAATCCGCAAGGCTTTCCATACCAAAACCCCAATTGCTCCAAGACAGCTTCAAACGAGCTAAAGGTTTTTTCGCCTGTTTTTTTAATTCTTTGAAAGATTCACAAATTTTTTGATTTTTCACTTCAAAATTTTGCAGTTCCACGCGTTTCTCCTCACTTTTTTTCCTCAACATCTCCCATTCTTCTACTGCGTCCGGCATATGCAATTACAGCATCATCAAGGTCTTTCGGCGAAAAATCAGGCCATAACGTTTCGGTTACATAGAATTCAGAATATGAAATTTGCCACAAAAGAAAATTGCTGATGCGCATTTCATTTGAAGTTCTTATCAGCAGGTCAGGGTCCGGCAGGCCGGCAGTATCCAGATGACTGCTGATACTGTCGGGATTGATTTGGTCGAGGGATATTTTTTCGTCTTTATATTCCTGGGCTATTTTTTGCACCGCAAAGACGATTTCTTCTCTGCTGCCATAATTCAAAGCCATCCCCAAAACCATCCCCGTATTGTCGGCACTTTCTTCGATGGTTTTATTCAACTCCTTCATAACTTTTTTAGGCAGTTGCTCACTATTTCCGAGATGAATTAATCTGACGTTATGCCTTTTGAGAGTGGCCCTGATAGAAGCGAGATAGCGGGTATATAACTGCATCAGGAAGCTAATTTCATTTCTTGGCCGTTTCCAGTTTTGAGCACTGAACGCATAAAGAGTCATGCATTCTAGGCCGATACTAACGCCATGCAGAACAACTCGTTCGACAATCCTGCTTCCCTGGCGGTGTCCCTCATATCGCTGCTTGCCTTTTAGGGTTGCCCACCTGCCATTTCCGTCCATAATGATAGCGACATGCCTTGGCATCTGGTCAGGATCTATACCAAACTTTTCAGCCGCTTTGGCGCGCTTAGCTGCTATACTCTGGTCAACTGTTTCTGTATTCAAAAAGAACCATCCGTATCAATTTATTTTCTGAAAATTGTCTGGCTGCGCTTTGGTCCAACGCCGACAGTTGTTATTGGCAGATTGATGATATCTTCGGTACGCATTACATACTGTTTCGCATCGGCAGGCAAATCATTAAAGTCGCTTATATCTGACAAGTCATCATCCCAGCCCGACAAAGTTTCGTAAACACATTCAACTTTCCCCAGACTGTCTGCATTGGAAGGGAAAAATGATATGTCCTCGCCATCGATTTTATAGCCGGTACAAATTTTCAGCTCTTTCAGACCCGCCAGCGTGTCAAGATGCAGCATAACTATTTCATCGATTCCGCCTATTGCCGCGGTATATTTAACGGCCATTGCATCGAACCATCCGCATCTTCTCGGTCGGCCCGTTGTGGTGCCATATTCATTGCCTTTATCCCGTATGTATTGACCGATTTCGTCGTCAAGTTCACTTGGAAATGGCCCGGCACCTACGCGTGTTGTGTAGGCTTTCACAACGCCTATAAATCTGTCAACCATTTTGGCTGGAACGCCGCAACCAGCGCTCATACCGAGAGAACTTGCATTCGAGCTGGTAACAAACGGAAATGTTCCATGATCCAAATCCAAAAGTGCTCCCTGAGCACCTTCAAACAAAATGGCCTTGCCAGCACCGATTGATTCATGCAGCAACTGGGTTGTATTGTAAATAAAGCCGGACAATCTCTGAGCATGCCCCTGACACTTCTGAAATACTTCTTCAGCATCCATCGGTTCAGCGTCATAAATTGCGCCAAATAGTTTGTTCTTGTAGGCAACTATCTTATTGATTTTTTCTCTGAGGGTATCGAGATTATTAAAATCAGCCATTCGAACAGCATAGCTTCTGCCCACCTTGTCGGCATAACAGGGGCCGATGCCGCGGATAGTTGTGCCAATTTTGTTTTTACCTAACGCCTGCTCTCGCAAACTATCCTCAGCTTTGTGATAGTCCAGAACAACATGAGCATTTTCGCTGATGAACAAACGGCCGGTGAGCTTTATGTCCTTTTCTTCGAGCGATTCTATTTCCTCTATAAGCACAACTGGATCAACAACAACACCGTTAGCAATGACACAATTTGTATCTTTTCTGACAGAGCCGCTGGGCAACAGGTGCAGCGCAAACCTCGTATCGCCTACGACAACAGTGTGGCCTGCATTGGCTCCACCTCCGTAACGAACAACGATATCACTGCTTTCGGCGAAAATATCGACTACTTTTCCTTTGCCCTCATCCCCCCATTGCAAACCTACAACACACTTATTCATAAGACTCCCTTGCACCATTGATTTTTAACAAAAACAAACCGCAATAATCTAACTTATTGCGGCTCAGAATGCAATCATTATCTCTCACATATCTATCAGGTAATCTTCGAAACCAGCTGATCCAGTATCGCGGCGAGATTGTCATAAGTTCTGTCGCTTATCTTACACTTCTTTTCGCTGCCAGCCTCGTCTTTATGTGTAATGACGAAATATCCTTTTGACTCAAAATTAGTCTTATCTATACTCTGGATAGCATCATAATCAATTCTTTCGTCCGCGTTAAAGACAAGCCCCTGTTCGTCAGCGACAAGTTTTTTGCCCCTGATCATCCAAAAGTAACCTGCCAGGAGAACCGCTCCGGCCAGAAAGAATGGGGGAGCTTTCCGATGAAAAACCAGCGTTGAATCCGACACACCATCAATTGAGTGCTTCTTCTGAAAAGTATCGCTGTAATAGCCATCAAAAGCAAACCAGACAGCAGCAACTACCAGAATAAGAATACCTATCTTGAAATTATTTTTTTTGTACTTACACAGTGGCGCTTCAATAGCCATCTTTGCCTCCGAAAAAAGCCTTTTAAATCACAACAAAGGCATTTTCTCATAAAATGCCCGATATAACAAGAAATAAATCTTAACTATCTGACAAGCTCAATTCTGTCAAAATCGCCCCTATAGATGTAAAAACGGCAAAGACAAACGCTCGCCAGAGAAAACTGGTTGCAATCGAGTCCGTACCCGCAAAAATCGCCGTTGACGCCGTGTACAGCAATGCAACCGCCAAGCCGCCAAGAGCGGAGGCAACAATTCGCTTCCATAATTTCAAACCACCGGCTCCTAAAGTTACTGCGAGGCCAAAAATCAATGGTACAGCCAATGTAATCGGCCAGAGGTCCATCAGTCCGGCAGTGTAGCCTTTTTTGAGATAAATAAATTCCACAAGCCCAAAAAACGCCGCTGCCGCAATCGCATATAAGCCGACATGCCAGTAGCGAGGTTTCAGGGATTCCCGCATTTTGGCCCGTCCTGCCATTCGCCGGCGAATTGTCAACGGCCAGTTGTAAAACAGCCCGAACACCCAGTGCTCAAGCAGCGCCCCACGCTCGCCAAATACCGGCACGATATGTACTGCTTCGGTTGCCCAGTGCCCCGCCATAAACCGAGCCAGTGCCGGATAATGATATGTCATCTGAATCGGAAATGCTAAATAGCCTATATACTTAAAGAAGCCCAGGAATATCGCGATATTATAATCCTTGAAACTTCGATCCTTGATCGCCATAAAAACAACATAAAGGCCACGGACAATTGAACCTGGAGAAATAGGAATTACCTGAAACAGCGCAACAATACCAAAACCAATGCTCCAGGATTCTTTTTTTGGCATCTCAGGATGCATTAGCACATAACAAATTGCAATAAAAACTGAAACAATTTGCGTTACCGGAAGAGTGCAAACGTGAACGGCAAGACTTTTCAAATACTTTTGTATGAACGGCTCATCAATCTGCGAAAGAATCGTTTCAGCATCATCATCGCTAAGGATATGTTTCTTCTTTCCTTCAGTTACCATATCCCGCAACCATTGCTGTCGCAAATTAGCATTGAAATAAAGCTTAACAGGCCGAACCGTAATAAAATATAACTTTTCTTTCGCAAAGTGCCCGTCTGTGAAAAATCTGTGAATACCAGTTGGTAAAATTGAAAACGGCAGATGACATAAAAAATCTATCGGCTTATCTGCAAGTTTGGCCGCCCTGCTTTGACTAATCCGCCCGGCTCTGTGCCAGATAATCAGCCGCTCAAGAATTTTCCCCTTAACCGCCCTTCCCAAATACTCAAGACTTGTTAGCATAGAAACGTAATGTTTTCGCCAATCTGCTCTGCCCCAGGCCTTGCGGAAAACCCGCCCAAAAATCGGCAGCAGGCCGATAAGGAAAAACAAGAAAGTTTTGAATTTGCCCAATCGCAGTTTCTTTTCGCTTTCAACGTCAATTAAATTCCGCACTTTCCAGCCGACAATGGCACGGAAAAAAATAGTTGACCAAAGTTTACCGCTGTAAAGCAGACGGATATGGTTATGTGTGATATCCGGAACAGAATTCCTATAAACATCCTCACAGGTTTTCAACTCTTCCAATAACGGCCGCAGGTCGCTGAATTCCGAGATGTTTTCATTGATAAAATTTTCCAGTTTACTGATATCGCCCCTGTCAAATTGTACTAGTGAACCTCGCTTTATTCCCTGCCAGATAAGCTTAAAATCGCCTGGACTCATCGGCAGAAATGGCAGCAAAACCAGTCCTGCCCGAAAATCCACCGCCGTCAGGCCTGCCGCCGGCTCATCACCAGAGTCCGAACGTTTCAAACAGTTAGGCTGGCTCTTACAGGTGGACCATTCATATTGACGGGCAAACTCGTAGGCACCAATTTCGTGGAGCAATTTAACAAAGTTTTTCATAAATTCATACTTGGCGCAATATTCAGGCGAGGCAAGTTTTTCAGTATCGATTTTTTTGCCTTTACGCCATTTTTTAAGAGTATCAATATTCTCATCAACTTCCAGCCGCCAGGTTCGCCCGTCAACCCAATCACTGATTTCACCACAACTGCCGAGATTCTCATCGACGAATATAGCGTGAATATCATTTACCGCACCTTCATCGCCAAAACGGATTTTCACTGCCCGACGGATAAACTTCTGCCACAGTGCCCCGGCTTTAGCCGCGACGGGATTTACCTGAAGCTGAAATGGCCCGCTAAATCCTATCCAGTAAAGCAAATTACGAAATAATGAGGAAAACCCGGAGGGTGGAATGAGAACTTTTATCGCATAGATACCATCGCCCCGAAGCCCACCTATTGGCCGGGCCGCTTCGGCAATGTCCGTAACTTTCACCTTGTAAACCTGGCCCGCATAGCCGCCGCCAACAAATTTGAGTACCTCAAGTGTAACTTTGCCCTGCGCAAAAGAGTCAACCCCCGTCATATCATAAGACAACTTTGCCCCAGGCTCGTACCGGCCGATATTCATCGGACGATGCAAATCACACTGAGCAAATCGTTGAGCAAGTTGATTGCAAGTATCAACAGAATATTCTATCGCCATACAAAAAATTCCAGAAGTTATAATAACAAGAGAAAAACATTCAAAACGATCATCGCATAAATCCCCGCCAGCAGGTCATCACATAAGATGCCCCAGCCGTCAGGAAGTTTTTCCAGTTTTTTTATGGGCCAGGGCTTGATTATATCAAACACCCGAAAAAATAAAAAACCGGCAATTGCTGTTACAACAATGCCCGAAGATATCGCCGGCAGAATCAAAAAAGTCATCGCCTGGCCGGCAAATTCGTCCGCGACAATTTGGCCGGGATCCTTTTTGCCAAGTTGGGCAACCAGTTCGTTAGAAAAGCGAACACAAACAAATGAACCTGCCAAAACAAAAACTGCCATTACCACCGTAATCGACACAACAGGCAACTCAAGGTAACACATCAAAGCAAAGACTATCGCTGGCGGCAATGAGCCCCAGGTGCCCGGCGCGACGGGTAAACAGCCAAGTCCAAAACAAGTCAAAAACATTCGCCTGATACCGCTCATCCAAGCTCCTTTAGACAATATCTTTCCGTCATACCTGAAATGTAATCACAAACCGTTCGCTGGACAGATTGTTTTTCAATAAATGCCTGATAATATTCAGGCATTAATTTCGGATTGCCGCAGAACCTTTCAAACAAAGTCTCCAGCCAGCCGGTTACATCTTTGGTGGTTTTTCTCAAATCATTGTGCATATACAAATTTTCCAAAAGGAAATCTTCGAGCCGGCCGAGTTTCTTTTGAGCCTGGCCGCTAAGGCAAATAATACTGTTGCTGCGGCAATAAATATTTTCAAGACTCGTAATGTTCTCGGATCCAATAGCATCTCTGCTGGCGGTTATGCAATCACTAACGAGAATATCAATAATAGCTTTTGAAATCCTGGCATTTCGTATAAAAACGGTATCGACTTTTTCTCTGCCTATTTTTTTCAAAGCTTCTCGGCAAATATGCAGTTCATTAATTTGCTCATCGCTTATCAGGTTGGCACGAATTCCGTCTTCAAGATCATGACAGTTATAGGCAATCCTGTCGGCTATGTCGGCGATCTGTCCTTCGATGGATGAATTTAATTCTTTGAAAGACTGGCTCGCAGGGATGTCATATTTACTCTTATGTTTGGCCAGACCGAGCCTCGTTTCATACATAAGATTAAGTCCGGCAAAGGCTGGATAAGGATGCTCAAGCAACTCAACTATTCGCAACGTCTGTTGATTATGCTCAAAACCTCCGAAATCAGTCATCAAATCATTCAAAACCGTCTCGCCGGTATGACCAAAGGGACTGTGCCCCAAGTCGTGTCCCAGGCAAATGGCCTCTGTCAGCGTTTCGTTGACTCCAAGCATTTTTGCGATCGTTCTGCCGATCTGAGCGACTTCAATACTATGTGTCATCCGAGTACGGTAATGATCGTTAAGGCCCGGCATAAAAACCTGAGTCTTTCCCTCAAGTCTGCGAAAAGCTGAGCAATGGATGATACGATCTCTGTCCCTTTCAAAAGCGTTTCGATAGGAATGCGCCGGTTCAGCGAGGAGTCTTTGCTGACTGATTTGCTCTGTAACGGCATAGCTAAACATTCGGCAGATTCTTTTCTGAACTTATCGCTAATAACTTTTCGTGCAGGTCATGGATGCTCTGGCTAATAACATCAGTATCGCTGCAAACCGCCATAAAGTTCGTATCACCATCCCACCTTGGTACGACATGTATGTGCATGTGACCGGGCAGCCCGGCTCCTGCGCATCTGCCTAAATTTATCCCGACATTAAAACCGTGCGGATTGATAGCCAAAGTCAGCACTTTTTGACATTGATCGATCAACTTCATCATTTCAAGTAATTCCCCATCGGCAGCTTCGGCCAGGTCAGGAATGTGCCGAATCGGACAGATAAGCAGATGGCCGTTGTTATAGGGAAACGCATTGAACATCACGAGGCAATGTTCGGTTCGCCAGAGCAGCATGTTTTCTTTATCCCGCTCCGGCCTCTTGTGATTTACACAAATGAAGCACTCTTTGTCCTGCTCCAGGGCCTGGATATATTTGATTCGCCACGGCGCCCATAGATTTTTACTTTCCAATCCGTTTACCTCCAAAACAGGTACCGTCCCGGACACATCCGGTCAAAGGTGTTAGTTTGCTTGAATTAGCTTGATTTTGAACGTCTGCCTGACGATCATATTAGGCTCTAAAGTGTCCGGCCCAAGACTAAACATCATAGAAGCTTTGACTTTAGCCTCATAATTCTGAATATCGTTTTCGAGTACACCTTCATCAATATTAAAAATTTGCTCGCCGCTTCCGCCCAGTGAGATCGTCTTGTATCCGGTAAGAAAACCGAAAATACCCTGCATCTTTATACTGCCGGTATATGGCACGGGAAGGTTTTTAGGAGCCGAATCGGCAAGTGAAAATTCACTTTTTATTACAGCTAATCGCTTACCTTCAAGCTGCTGAATTTCTTCAAACCTATAAACCACATCTCGCCCCACACGGCTCGGCACCGGCATAGGCACAAGCATCTTGGATTCCCAGCTTTGGCCAATATCCATTCCCTTCAAAGGGCTCGGCATGCTTGATACACTATCCCAGAGGAACCACTGCAGAGCAACAAAATCCATTATCATATCGGAGTTTTTAATTCTACCCCTTTTTGACTTAGCAAAAGCTTTTTGCCCAAGCTCCTTAACCAATTCGTTCAACTGCGAATAGTCTTCTATCCCGCCGGACGGAGTGATTGTCAACGTAAATATTTTGCCTTTTAGAAACTCGACAGCATCTTTCTTGGCTTGCCTGGTCTTCGACAGAGAAGTCCGTGTCACCCTGGCAGATTCACAGGTTCCCTGGATAATAGACAGTCCATAAGGGTCCACTTCCAGAGCCTTATAGCTGATAATAAGCTCCATCCTTTCCGTAGTTTTTTGTGCACTTCCCTTGCGAGAGCCTTTGGTGGATTTGCCGCTCGGGTCCAAATCGATAAAAACCTGGCGTTCGGATATGAGTTTATATTTGAGTTCGCCTCCCTGCTGAAAATCAACAGTAAACAACTCACCGCTTTGCTCGGCATTCTGACAACCACTCTGACAGAACAAAAGCGAGGCCAATAGAAATAGAGTAAACCTTATTCTCAAGAGCAGTACCTCTAACAATAATTATTCTTTAATCAGTTCAACGCTGTAGACATGACTAAATCCCATCGTCAGGGTATCAGGTCCCTTGTCGCTTGTCTGTTCTTCGGGAGATTGGACAGCCACCCACTCGGCTTTAAAAGATTCCTGATATTGGACAATTTGGCCGGTGGTAAGGTTAAGCACGAGTTCGCCATCATATGTATCGGTATCCTCAATTCCGAAGACGTTAGCAAGGGCACCAAATCCTTTCTCATCTTCCGCCGCACCTTCAACACGTTTTGAGCTTGGAACAGCTTCCATCTTTATAACAGCGATATCCTGGCTACCCTGTTTTTTTACATCCGTAAGTGTATATATCTTTTCAAATGACTTGGGCATCAACGTTCCCTTAGGCGAAGCTGTCAGCGAACTCCAACTGTCGCCCTTGGCAAGGGTACCCTGGCCGGCATCGATCAACGCCAATACACTATGACGCTTCTGAATCTCATCGTCGCTAAGAAGCGTTTTGGCCACTTTGCCGGCGAACCCGGCCTTTACTTTTCCTCGCGCCGCTTTTGCATTAAGTACCTTAACCTCTCCGGCAGGTGTGATTTCAATTTTATAGCTCAGGCCAATGAGTTTGGCCAGAGGGTCTGATTTGTCTTTAGCTCGACTGCTGTCGAAATCCATTGTTTTGCCTTTTGTTCCACCGGCAAGATATTTCAATCCGTTAATTGTGATATTCGCAACAGCACTACCATTTTCAGCGATAGATTCTGTTTTTTGAACAAAAGCGACTTCAATTCTGGAAAGGGTATGGGTTTTTGCATTTTTGTTTATTGACGGCTGGTCAAATTCATAATCCTGGCCGGTCTCAGTTACTACTCGATAAAGAACTTCCCCTTCCGGCTGAAAATTTAATACCAACTCTGCCGCCTGCTGATGATGATGACAGCCGCCCAAAAATGATAATACCGCTACCATCACACAAAAAATAATTCTCGAATTCATAATTTTCTCCATAAAATAAATTTTCCAATTAGACAGTCCTCAACATGTTAACTGGGCATTATAGCTTTTATCCATATTTAAGCCAGCTTTTTTTAGAACACGAAATAACTGATTTTTACACTTTAGCATTTATCTGCAGCGATGAATCGCTATAATGCATTTTTAAGCACAAATTATCAAGTTATTCTGGAGAGTATACCTATGAAAAGTGATACCGTCAAGAAGGGTTTTCAAAGAGCTCCGCATCGTGGCCTGCTTCGCGCCTGCGGACTTAAAGATGAGGATATGAATAAGCCGTTTATCGGCATCGCGAACAGCTATTGCGATATTGTGCCCGGCCATATCCATTTGAACGAAGTCGCCCAAAAAGTCAAACAGGCAGTTCGAGATGCCGGCGGTGTGCCGTTTGAATTCAATACAATCGCAATCTGTGACGGTATCGCGATGGGCCACGCGGGCATGAAGTATTCGCTTGCGTCG
>CAZOPG010000033.1:0-10554 GCA_964581585.1 uncultured Planctomycetaceae bacterium
AAGGCATACTAATAATCAAATAAAAAAATGTTTTTTCGTGATGGTTGTTTAGATTGCCACGTCGGTCTTCGACCTCCTCGCAATGACGAGGGGTTATTCTTCGGGGTATAGGAACGGGTGTATTCTTCTTGGTTTGCCGTTGGCATCGACGCAGGCGAGGATGCTTGAACCTTCGGCCAAAAGAATGCCGGTTTCAGGCTGGGTCAGCTTGTATGTGTGTTCAATCTTAGCCGGGGTAATCTTTGAGCAGGTTGTTGTCAGTTCGAGCTTTTCATCATAATGCGCAGGCCTTCGAAATTTCAGTTTCAATTCCGCTACTACCATAAAAAAACCTGCCTTTTCGAGGTCCTTGTATGCCATCCCGTTGGCCCTGAGCAGTTCTGTTCGGCCCATTTCAAAATAAACCGGATAGACGCTGTGGTGTACAACGCCTGCCTGGTCGGTCTCGCAATAGCGAGGGACGATCGCTACGGTATGGGTTTGAATCGTTGTCTTTTCTGGAAAATTAGCAGTCATCTTCAGAGAAGTTATCAGATTACAGGATATTTTCAAGTTTTTTGCGATAAAAAACGATATAAAAATTGGCGATGGTCCTATATCAGGCTTGCTAATCTGCTAATTTCGAGCATGAGGCCATTTTTTTTGAGACGATCGACCGAAGCGATTGACAAAGACCGCTGAAAGTGCTATAATCATGACAGTGGCGTTGTATTCAGAAGGATCTGTAGCAGCGATGATGATGATGTTTTATTCCTCTTGGATATTGGGGATCGCAATGAAGAAGATTTGTCTGAAAGTTATGCTTTGTGCCGTTTTTTCGGCGGTGGTTCTTAGTGTTTGTGGTTGTCATGGGCTTGGCGAGACGAGAGCTGAGCGGGCGGAGGATCGTGCTCGCCAGTTAAGGCTGGAAGGCCAGATGCTCGTCGACGATATCGATGCGATATTATTATTCGACAGAACCAGCAGATTAAGCGAGTACACCGTCAGATAAGACTCAACAGCGACAGATTGGCTGGAGCTGGCCTTAATCGCGATTATTTAGTGGGTTTATTGTATTGAACACGGTCATTGAATATCTCGGCCGAGTGGCAGCGTACAATCCTCTAATTGTAGCGATTGAGCTATTACTGATAGGGTTGGTCGTGTATTGGGCTGTTAGTTTCCTCGAAGGTACTCGCGGAGAGAGACTGTTTCGCGGAGTTATTATCATCCTCTTTGCCGGGTCGCTTATCCTTAAACTTTTAATTGGGCAGTTTGAGTTTGAACGGCTTCAATATCTCTACGGTGGATTTTTACTTGCGGTATTGGTAATCGCAGTAGCTGGGTTTCAGCCGGAATTCCGCAGAATGCTTATTCGTATAGGCCAAGCGGGAACATTTCTAAGCTTCTCACAACAACAGCTTTCACAGACAGTTGAACAAATTATCAGTGCAGTTGTGGATTTGTCGGCCAGAAATATCGGCGCGATAGTTGTTATTGAACGAAAGGTCGCGCTCGGCGAATTTGTTGAGACCGGTGTCAGACTTGATTCGAGAGTAAAGGCGGCGCTGTTGAAAACGATTTTTTTTCCAGGTTCTGCCTTGCACGATATGGCGGTTGTAATTCGCGGCGACCAGATTGTCGCGGCAAGGGTACAGCTTCCTCTTGCCGAGGCGGGTTCTGTTAGCGGGATGCAACTCGGCTCCCGGCACAGAGCGGCAATTGGAGTGACTAGAAGCTCCGACGCGGTGGCCATAGTCGTTAGTGAGGAGACTGGGGTGATCTCCCTTGCTGAAAACGGTCAGCTTTCAAGGTATATCTCCGAGTCAGATTTGAGAAAACAATTGACCAACGTGATGGTTGATACGGCTCCGGTATCCTCGTGGTTCAGTTTTGGCCCGAAGGCAAAATCTTCCGGAAAGAAACAAGAGTAGAGTTTTTGAATGTTTAATAAAACAAAAAAAATATTGCTGGTAATTTTTATCACATGCCTGATCTGGGTATGGGCGGACCTGTCTCAGGATGAAGAATTGCTCGGTCATATCGTTACGATCACGGCAAGTCAGGCAAATCCAGGTCTGTGGGTAAGTCTTGAAAATAAAGCTGAAATTCAGGTTAAAGTCGATTTGAGCGGGCCGGCATCAAAGATTCGAAAAATCGAGGCAGGAGAAGAGGATTTGCGTGTTTCTTTCGATGCCGAACAGGAAGGTATGGCTTCGGAGGATACATACACTCTGGACAATCTGCAGCGATTTCTGCAGGACGAGATGAGAAAACTCGGCCTTGGCGTTGACGGATGTGAGCCGAAAGAGCTTTCGGTTCAGGTTCGGCAACTGACAGAGAAAGCTTTGACCATTAAGTGCATCGACGAAGATGGAGTGCCTATAACCAAAGCCCAAATTACCCCTGCGACAGTTAATATGTTTGCCCCGGCCGGCAAAGATACTGCTGATGTAAGATTGAATCCAGCAGAAGAAAAGCAAGCCAGACAGAGCTTTATCGAGAAGGAACCTTATATAGAATTTGGTGAACGTCTCAGGTATGCTGAAAACTCTGTCAAAATAAAATTGCCAACTGTAGGGGATGCCCTTCAGCCGGCGACGATTCGTGGGACGCTTGGCTTTGTCGTAAGTGAAAACTGGACGGGCCGGTATAAAGTTGAATGGATAACAAAACCCGAATACGGAAGCATTCCCATTCTGGCTACCGCCGAGGCCAAAGCTGCCTATGAAGCGAAGTTGTTCGAGGTGCTTCTTGAGATCAAGGATGAAGATATAAAAGCTGGTGAGATTACACGCAGGATTATATATAATTTTCCACCGAATTTTGTTCGTGAGGACAAAATCAGTCTTAATGGTGATCATGCAGAGGCGAAATTCAAGCTGGTTCCCATCACACTTCCTGAGAATGGGGCCTCGGAGTGATGTAAAACAGAATCAGCGTTTCAATTGTCATCCATGCGGCGAGTATAAAAAGGCCTGCCCCAACTGAGGTTAGCAGCCAGTTTTGGCTTTCAATGAAGTTTATTTCATTTTTTATCATTGCCCATGCTGTAATTATCAGCATTAAAAAGCATGGTATGCCCGTTAGCAGGAATTTTGTGCCGCCTTTCTTTTTTAGATACATGGTAACGACTAGCAGTGCCAGAGATGCTAAAAGCTGGTTGGCAGCGCCGAACAAGGGCCACAGTTTCATTGCTCCCTTGCCGTCGGCGCCGGTAATGAAGGCAAGCAGTGCCGCGGTAACTACTGCGAAAGTGGTAGCTATCCACCTGTTTGTAAGAACTTTCAGATTCAAATCACTGGCCAATTCACTGACAACATATCGTTGCAGGCGGACCGAGGTATCAAGAGTGGTGCCCGCAAATGAGGCGATAAAGACTCCCATTATGGTAACGCCCAGTGCCTGCGGCATTTTTATAGTCCCGACAATATTAGCTGCACCGATCACAACGGCATCGATTTTCGCACCCAGACCGGCCGCTCCTGACCAGCTGCTGTAATGGTGGTTCCACGCCTCAAAGCCGGTCAGTACCTCTCCGCCTGAAGTTTTGTAGGCGATGCCGATACCGGCGGCCACACAGATTACGACCAGAATCGCCAAAACACCTTCAAGCAGCATTGAGCCGTAACCGACGAAAAGGGCGTCCGGCTCTTTTGAAACCTGTTTTGGACTTGTGCCGCTGGCGACAAGCGAATGAAAACCGCTGACGGCTCCGCAGGCAATGGTTATAAACAGAAAAGGCCAGATCGGTGGGGCACCGGCGGGGGTAAGATCGACGGCAGGTGCCACTATCGGCAGAACACCGGCTAGCGAGGCGACAACGGTTCCGACAACTAACAGAGCCAGCATAATAAAAAGCTGCCAGGCGTTGATATAGTCTCTTGGCTGTAAGAGCATTGTTACCGGTAGTGTCGATGCGACCCAGGCGTATATGAGCAGAATAATAGTCCATATCCCGGTCGGTGGTATCCCGAACAGGCTCGGCATTCGGAATTGCCATATCCCTCCCAGCAGGATGGTGAAATACATTGCCGCCACGGCTATAATCGTTGACAGCAGAATATTTGAATTTTTTTTGTAAACGGCATAACCGAGCAGCATCGCAATCGGAATTTGCAGCCAGACGGGCAAAACTGAGCCTGGGAACCTCGCGAAGACCACCGCGATTACGACTCCGAATATCGCGATGATTATCCACAAGGCGAGAAACACTATCGCGAAGAAAATGAACCGAACCCTCGCATTGATATATTTTGCGGAGATTTCAGAAATACTTTTGCCCTCGTTCCTCATTGAAACTATCAGGGCACCGAAATCATGAACAGCTCCCATGAAAATGCTGCCGAAAAATATCCATAAAACTGCTGGCAGCCAACCCCAAATAATGCCTATCGCCGGCCCTACGATTGGCCCGGTGCCGGCTATTGAGGTATAGTGATGGCCGAAGATGATTCCTTTTTTGGCAGGGACATAGTCAATGCCGTCGTGGAGTTCTTTTGAAGGAACAGGAGCGTCAGCCTTCAGTTTAAAAATCTTTTTTGCCAGAAACCTGCCGTATGTATGGTAAGCAATCAGGTAGCCGACAAAACAAACCAGCATTAAAACGAGAGTTTTCATATTTAAATTCTATATCCAATAGATCAATATTACAAGAAATTTTGGGTTTGTAAGTTTAAATTAGGTCTGCTGCTCTGTGTATCCGACAACTGGATCGCTTAATTCGGTAACCTTCTTGGATACATAAGAACCAAAAAGAGCCACCGATTCTATATCAGATCAACTCTGCCGAGGTGTCCCGAATCCATCCCAGGCTGTTATCTGACAGCTTTATATGGAGCCAATCTCCCCGCCTTTGAATCAGATCAAATTCCATACCTGCATGCAAAGGGTCTTTGAAGCTGGCTGGATAATTTTGCCCGTCGCCTTGATATGCAACAACTTCCTCGGCAATAATAACGCCGCAAACTTTTTCTTGGCCTTGCACATCGACGGCAACTGAAGACGTCAGCCCGACCAGCAGGATAGCTGAGATTACCGCTATGATCACTGCCCAGCCACGTCTCCCTAACCATATCATAATCGTACAACTAATACATATAATCCCCACACAGATCAAGCTTAATAAAAATCTTGTCTTCACTGAAAAATCATAGTGCCAGAAGAAGAGTGTCTGCAGAATACGTTTTTCAGTTTTCACTTTGACCTGGTCAATTCTTCTACTCCGCGCAAAAGCAAGGTTCTTCTGAATATCCGCATTATCGCCGTCGAGCCTTTCCGCTCGGCGATAGTTCAATATCGCTCTACCGATATCCCGGTTAAGAAAATATGCGTTGGCCAGATTATAGTAGAGTTTAGCGTTTTCAATCTGCTCGTCCCTTATAATTTTTTCATAGCTCAGTATCGCCTTTTCATAGAGTTTTTCAGTCTGAGCCGAATCAGCCTTTGCTGCGTTCGCCTCGCTGAACGCCTCATTAGCCTGGCGGAAAAGCGAATATACCTGCTCATTGCTCAGATCAGCCTGCGTTCCAACTGCGACACTCAGCAGGATAACGCCTGCCAACAGAATTAATATTTCACATTTTTTCATCTGCACTTTTTTTCAATCGTTTTGATCAGTTTCACTATATTAGAAATCTGCTTGGCTCCAACCTCCGTTTCCATAGAGGCATATCTGCTTGCCTGGCAGTTGGCAAAGGCTTCTCGATACCTTCCTGCCAACTGTTCGTCTTTCGTTGCCGCCACGATCAATTCGTAACAGTCATCCGCCGCCAGCGCACCGGCATTTTTATCAAATCGATCGCCCAGATATTGCCGCATCGCTGTGGCTAACATCTCATTTCTATCGCACACTTTAGCAGAATGAATTTTCCTGATAGCGTCAATAGATTTTCGATACGCTCGACGCCTGCGTCTTGCTGCCTCTTTTTCTGGCGTTGTGTGCGTGATCAGTTTCGCTGAGATACTGGCCAACAACACAAACATCGGCAAAGCCCAGATAACCAGATACCCAGGAGCTGTTATCGCCCCGGCTACCGAAAACTTCTGGTTCTGCAAAACATCAAGCCCGTCATAGTTAGCCGACAAACCCTTCTTCATCACCTCGACTTCTTTATTCATCGGCACAAGATCACTACCCTGCATATCCGAGACTGTCAGTAATTTAGTCGGCACAACATCAAGGCTTATAGGCTTTGTTTTTTCAACGAAATACACCCCCTTATCAACATCAAAAATCACCAACGGAATTGACGGAATAGCTTTTACATCGTTTTTAATTGGACGTATTGTCTGCGTAAAAATTTTGAATCCATCTTCAATTGTCGGCGAACTTTTCTCCGACGGTACCTTAAAATTCTCCATCATTTCAGGAATCCGCTCAAGCCTTGGCCACTGTACAGATTTTAGATAATCATTGCCGCCGATCTTAATGGTTAGCGTTATAGGATCACCCATATGAACCTTCGTCGGCTCCGCTGAGGCGGAAATTTTGTAATTACCAACTAAGCCGTAAAAATCGTTTGGCCGATTCTCCTGCGGCAACGGCAAAACTTCCATCGCCAATGACTCGGAATGAGCCATGAAACGTTTATACTTTTTATTCACACCGAAGAAACTGCGCCGACTTTGCCCAACCACAACATCGACAGAAACTTCCGACGGAGCAAGTTCAATTCGGCCTGGATTTTTAGGAATCAGAATCTTACTAAAAGAAAGCAGTATCGTTTCCTTATCTTTATAGGTAAGACGATATTGACTCACATTTACCACGACCCCGTTTCGCAGTTGAAATTGTTTCGTCTGTGGGTCCGGCTTGTCATGATCTTCCACATGAAAATCATCTCCATTGAAGGCTGGAATATTAAACTGAAAATCACCAACCTCTGTGGATATGTAGAACTTTACTGTCAGCAAAACGGCCTGACCCACAAAGCATTTTTGCTTCGACAGACTAACCTGCAATTCCAGATTATCCGTTATTGCTGGCTCAAGAATATTCACCGTGACAGGAGCGGTTTTATAGACAGTACCGCCAACAAGAACTTTTACGCCTGGCAGTTGTACCTGGCCGAGCTTTGAAGCGCTCAGAGAATAGCTCATCACAAACTGCTTTTTAACCGTCCGAGTGGTTTTGCCGTTTACAATACGTATTGACGTTTCGGAATAATCTTTATTGCCTGCACTTCTCGGTTCGTATTCCGCTAACGCACTCATGTCAACCTTGGCGGCCTTATTATCCCCCTCGATAATTATATGGTAGTTGAAGTTCTCGCCGACATAGATATTATCCTCGGTATTAACCTGCGAAAAAACCCGTACCGCCCCCGCAGCCGAAGAAGCAATTATCATAACGACAGAAAATACAAACGCATATTTCGACCAGCTTTTCACTTCTACCAATCCTTATCTACTTTTTTATAACCCGACATCTGGAGCATCTGTCGTTCCTTTTTCTGCTGCTGCTCTTTATCAAGAATTTCCTGAGCAGTCGCATCAGACTCAGGCTCCTGCTCCTCTTGCTCTTTTTGTTCCTGCTGTTGCTGCTGGTTAGGGTCTTGCGTCTCATTAGGATCTTGCGGTTGTTGCTCCTGCTGATTAGGATCCTGCGGCTGATTCGGGTCCTGCTGCTGTTGCTGGTTCGGATCTTGCGGCTGATTTGGGTCCTGTGGTTGGTTAGGGTCAGGCTGTTGATTGGGATCCTGCTGTTGATTAGGGTCTTGCGGTTGATCGAGTATTTCCTTTATCCTCAGCCGGGCAACTTCAATATTCCTGGCAGCGTTTTCGTTTTCCGCATCAACATCAAGAACCTTACGCCAATACCCTATAGCCGTTTTTAAATCTTCTATCGCATCCTGAGGTTTTGATTCTCTCTTTTTCATACCCTGCTGAAAAAAAGAATTGCCGCTATTATATCTCGCAGACCCAACGAGTTTCATATCCTCACTCTCGGCGGCAACGGCGTTATAAAGTTCGATCGCCTTTGCCATATCGTCCATTTTATAAAAACCGTTAGCCTTATTAAACTGTGGCTCCAGGGCTCCCGGCAAATCCGCAATCGCCTGGTCGTACATATTCATCGCGCCGCTATAATTCGCATCCGCATAAAGCGCATTACCCTGCCGGAGCCATTCCCTCGCGGATTGCCCCTGCAGCACTTGAGCAAAAACCAAAAGCCCGGCGGCAATTATTAAGATATTAAACTTTTTTACTTTCATTTATAAAAGCCTCACAGATAATCAGCACGATTCCCAAAGCAAGAAATATCTGAAACCGTTCATCATATTCGGTCATTGTCATAGATTCAAGCTCTCGTTTTTCCGCCGATTCGACAACCTTTTCATAAATTTGGCCCAAGTCCAGCGTAGTTCCCGGCCGAACCGCCAGAAACTTGCCATCATTACTGGCATAGGCAACCTTCCTAAGCATATTCGCCCCAAGCCTCGTCCAAACCTCCACGCCCTTATACTTGAGAAAGGTTTTTTCGCCTCCTGGGCCGGTAATCGGAATCCTCCCGCCCTCATTCTCATCACCCAGCCCGATCGCAATGATCCGAACGCCATCAGCCCCTGCCTTTTCCGCAGCCTGCTCAGCAAAACTTTCTTGCCCTTCGTGTTCTTCGCCATCGGTTATCAGAATTATGTCCCTGTACTTTTCGCTTTTCTCGTCAAAAACTTCCGCCACCGCTTTTCGAATAGCATCGCCAACCATAGTACCGCCCCGGCTCGTGCTCTCGGTGGTAACATCTGACAGCGCCATCCGCACAAAAGCGTAATCCTGCGTCAGCGGACATTTGATGGTACTGTTGCCGGCAAACGTTACAATCGCGACCCTGTCGCCGGCAAGCGTTTCCAGAAGGTCGGCGATAGCGATCTTCGAACGCTCAATCCTGCTGGGTTTAATATCCTCAGCCAGCATTGAGCGGGAAGTATCCAGCAATATTGCGATATCCCTGCCCTTATGTTTTATTTTTTTCGTCCGCGGGTTCCATTTCGGCTCGGTCAAAGCCACCGTAATACTGACAAAAGCCGCCAATAGCAGAGCCGCCTTAAAAATTTGCTTTTGCAGACTCACCGAGACATTTATTTTCTTCAGCGTCTCGATACTCGCAAGAATTCTCAGCGTCTGCCGTTTTCGCCAAAAACACCAGACATAGCCCGGCAGCAAAACCACCACTACAACAAACAGCAGCCACAACGCTTTGTCATTGCCAAGATTCATGGTATCTTCCTGAAGATTGTACAGCCAGCCAGCATTTCACTTCCAAGCAGGATCAACGCTATCAAAGTCCAAATCCCGAACCGCTCGGCATATTGAGTATACTGAACAGATTTGACTTCTGTTTTTTCAAGTTCATCGATTTTCTTAACTATCTTCTCCAATGCCTTAGCATCGCCTGCCCGGCCATAAAAACCGCCAGTCTTTTCCGCTATCGACCGCAGCAAAGGCTCGTCGAGCACCTGCCTCGTAGGAACCTTATAGGCACCCATCGGCGTCTGCATGGTTGTATACTCCTCTGTCGGGCCGATTCCAATAGTATATATTTTTATTTCCCACCCCCTGGCCAATTCCGCCGCCTCGGTTGGGCTGTACTGGCCGGCATTATTTTGCCCGTCGGTCAGTAAAATGATTATCTTACTCTTTATTTTGAAGTCAGCATCCTCAGCCGATTTGCCGCGGTCGCGCAACTTAGCTTTTCTATGTATAATTTCCTCTTCAGCTTTTTTCAGCCGTGCCGCAGCCAGCGCAATCGCGTCGCCGATAGCTGTGCCGTCCTCGTTGCGGAGTGCTATTTTGGTTTTCTTAAGGAACTCAAGCAAAACATTGTGCCCCAGCACCATCGGACAAACCGTATCGGCATATCGAGCGAAGGTTATCAGCCCGATCAGATCGCCTCTCCTGCCTGCAAGGTCTTTTTCACCTCCCTGAACAAAATCCAGCAGCACCTTTTTGACTGTATCGAGCCGATTGACTTTCTCGCCGAAATAGTCCATTTCTGCAGCCATACTCCCGCTACGATCGACCACAACCTCAATCGCCACGCCCTCGGTGGAGACTTCCGAAATAACCGTCCCCTTTCTCGGCCGAGCCATCGCCACGATCAGCAGCACCAGGCAGACTATTCTTGCGACCACCAGTATCGGCCGAAGCCGCTGCCGCCACGAAACCGCACATGCCCCCACATCAGCCAAACTGGAAAACGTTACCGCCGCTACCCCCTTTTTGCGCAGCATAAAATACGCCACCAAAGGCACTAATAGCAATAATAACAAAGCTAACGGACTATGCCACTGCATCCATTCTATCCTAAATTCACCATAAACAAACCACGAAAACCACCCCCCAACCACGCCAATATTCTAACAACAAACAAAAAAAAATCAACCCCCCACAACGTTAGCCCTGTCAATACTTTGGCAGGGCTAATTTCAAGTCTGAAATCTCAAATCTGTAATACCGCCCCATTCAACTTTACTTGATCTGATCTATTATTTTTCCTTTGACTGTTCATCTAAAGAGATATCCCAAAATTTAATCTGAAGCGCAACATTTTTATCCGCTCCATAACACCTCATG
>CAZOPG010000034.1:0-10360 GCA_964581585.1 uncultured Planctomycetaceae bacterium
AAGTGCTGAAATGTCTAAAAAACTTAATATAGATAACTTTGATTTAATGTGCGACTCTTTAGAGAATATTAAATCTGAGATTAAGAGCAGACTATGTGATGCTGGGCATAGAAAAATAATTAAGAAGGTTGAGATGATTATAACTTGGTATAGGAATAAAGAGGAATTATATTCTCGAAATACTGAAGAAGGTGTTAAAATTGTTTTCCCTTCTAATATGAACGAAAGGATTAATAAGAACTTAACTATCGCTTACGAAATACTTATTAAATATATGGATAAGTTGGGGATGTTGTGATGAAACCAGATAAAGCAACAATAGATATGATGATAAAATGCGGTTGTGAGAAATGGGAAGATAAGGATAAATGTAACATAGGAGTTGACTTAGTGAATTGTTATGCTACAAAAAGATTGAAGGTGAAAAGTGGAAGAGATAGAAAAACCTAAAGAAGAAGATGAGGAAATAGATTTTGATTTTTCTATTTATGATGCAGAAGAACAAGAGACAGAAGTAGTTGAAAGCTTAGCTAATTTAAGTAAAGCTAGAATTACAGGATTGAGAAGTAGATATTCTAATTGGGCTAGAGAATTGGAGAGGTTAGCAAACTTAGAGGATGATATAACTAAGGTTAGTATTGAGGTTGCTTCTTTTGTCCAGGATATTTCAACTCTATGGAATTTTTATGGGATGCTTCATGCTTATTGGGAGAGGATTAGAACTATATTCGGCACTGTTATTAGTGATGATGTTATTGCAAAGGGTGTTCTGCGTGCCGTATTGCATAAGCAGATTCGTGTGCCCGAGCAGATGCGTCTGATAACTTATGCTAATAAGGGTATTGAACTGCCGTTTCATAAGCCTGTGACGCGTTATGAATGTGACATGGAAAAAACGGCAAGTCTTGCCACCGAAGCAATGATAGAATTACTCAATGGTCATGAATGCGAGCAGAACATACATTTTCCCGGAGAATTGATAAAGGGTCAGACAACATAAAATATTTTAATTTGAGTTGTGTTTGTAAGCTAAACACAGAAAGGAGGTGAATCGGCGAGTATTTTGTAAGTAGTTTGTCGTTTTGTTTTAATTTAATGTTGTTTTAGTGGAGGAAAAAGAAAATGAAAAAGTTTATTGTATTAATGTTAATTTTGTGTTTTGTTGCCGTCTCTGCGCAGGGAAGCTATTTTACCAGTTTTGAAGCTTCTGAGGGTTATGTCGACGACACGACACTTAACGGCGATGAAGGCTGGTCTCTCCTTTTAGGAGGTGATCGCGGAAAAACCTGGAGTACAGCAGATCATGGAACTACGCATGATCCTGGACCGGCCGCGTTAGCTGGAAGTGGAAGCCAGTATGCAAGGCTTTACGGTAACTATAACGTAGCTGGTGGCAGGACTGGTCTTGTTCAGAACCTCGATGAGACCGAACGTATTGGCAGCGGTAAAGAAAATGCGTGGTCGGCAGAGGGATCGTCATTGATGTCTCAGCGATATACCGCATCCTCTTTTGAGGGAGCTTTTACCTATTTTGGTACTAATGGCCAGGGTTGGGCTGCTCAAGTGGGATTTTGGGGCAACAATTTTGCGTACTATGATGGCGCAACACTTGTTCAAACTACTGCGACTGTTTCAAATGATACATGGTACGAATTTGATGTTGTCATGAATTGCGGCGGTACAGGTGTAACTGATACCTACGATCTGATAATTAGCAATGCCGCTACCGAAGCACAAGTCGTTAGTGTTCAAGATCTTGAGTTTCGCAACGAAGGAGTCGTTGATTACATCAGCGATATTCTTATTCTTAGTGGCCGTCCAACCACCGTATGGCCCGAGTGGTACAATGCCGGTGCTACATTCTTTGATGACGTGAGTGTTCAGGAGATTCCTGAGCCCGCTACTATGATACTGCTTCTTGGCGGTGCACTTAGTATGGTAATAAGGCGCAAAAAGTAGGAAAATTTAAGAAACTGTTTGGAATCGTGGCTCCGGGAGCGCACCCGGGGCCCGATTTTTCGTTGTGTATCTGTATGCAAGTTTAATGAATTAGATTCGATGTATTCTCAATGACAACCCTGTGATGGTAATCGCAGGGGTAACGAACCCGCCGTGAAACGGCGGGCTAAACAGGGGTAGCGGGTATTTTTTTTGAGTTTGGGGAAAAGGCTTGAATTTTCATGGCAGGGGTGGTATCTCATTGGAAAAGATATTTTAATATCCATAAAAAAAATAAAAAAAGAGAGAGGATTCAAAATGAAAGAGGCGTTAAAGGTGGCCTGTATTGGAGCTGGTGGTTCGGGGACGGGGCAAATGATATTGTTGGAGAAGTTTTCGCCAGGCTGTTGTGTGGCGTTTTTTGATTTGAACCGTGATTTGTTTGATAGCATTGTTGAGGGCTATCTGGGCAAAGGTGATCTGTCGGCGGCAGGCGATTTTAAGACCGACGCGACCGGGTTGCGGCAGAGTTTCAGGGATCTGCCTTTTTATACGGATGTCGAAGAGATGTTCGCCAAAGAAGATATAAACACCGTTCTTATAGCAACCTACTGTCAATCCCATGCGGAAATGGTGGAAAAATGTGTTAAACATAACGTCAATATCCTGCTTGAAAAGCCAATCGCTATTACAGAGGAAGATGTTGATAAGGTCTGGCGGCTCGTGAAGGATTATCCTAAGGTCGCGACGGTTAATTTCACAATGCGCGGTGCCCCGGTTTCGCTGGCAGCTAAAAAACATATTAAAAATGGCGATATTGGAAAAATTGTTTCCGTTCAATATAGAAATAACGTTCACTACGGCGACGGCTATTTCCGCAAATGGATGCGAACCAAAGATAAAGTCGGCAACCTTATGTTGCAGAAAGCTACGCACGACCTTGATATTATTAACAGCATTATTGGGCTAAGGCCTGTAAGCGTTGCGGCGTTTGGGTCAAGGCAGGTTTATGGCGGGGATATGCCAAACGATCTAACCTGCGATACGTGCGATAAGAACATGACCTGTCCAATGAGCGTTTACAAGCTTAATTTTGAGGCGGCTAAGCATTTGCGGCCTAAACATCAGCGCAGATGCGTCTATGCGAAAGAAATTGATATCGACGATAACCAAGTGATTATAATTCAGTATGAAGGCGGTGTAACAGCTTCATATTCTCAGAGTTTCAACGCACCACAGGAGGGCGGCTATAGAGGCGGGACGTTTATCGGTACCGGTGGTATTATGGAGCTTAATTATTATGGCCAATATATTGAGCATCCGACCCAGGGAATAATGTTCGGTGATAGCCGAATCGATATTACTCAGTACCATGCCAAACCTGGCTCTCGGATAAATGAGATATATGACTGGGCCGGGCATAATCATTTTGATGGCAATGAACCTGTGATGCTTGGAAAGCTAGCTCTTTTAAGAGGTGAGCCTACAGATGTAGAAAACACAATCGAGGAAGGCTACATAAGTGCCAAGATCTGTTTGGCAGCTCAAAAATCTATAGAAACGGGACAAGTTATAAAGCTTGATCTGCTCTAAATATTCAAATTGAAGCTGTTTTTCTGTGTTTGTTTTCTATAGAACATGATTGCTTTGCCAAGGCCGGTTGTTATCGAGGCGACTTGGATAAGCTCTTCGCGGTGCAAAGGGTTTTCCGCGGGACGATATAGCAGCATTATGCCCAGTGACGGGCCGATTATGCTGAGTGGGATGGCTGCAACTGATACTTTTTTCAGCATAGCAGGGTTGGCGGTCAGGCCCATCTGGCACATGTCATTCAGAGTGCAGACCTTGTTAGACAGGCAGATGTTTTTTATTAGTTTGTCCGTAATACAGCCGATGAGTTCGTGCGATTCAATATCTATCGTGGAGGTCGAAGAATGGTATGAAACGAGCTGTTCGGGGCCAGTTAGAATTATGGCCAGGTTCAAATCGCTTACATCTGAGCAAATTTTCTCACCGGCAATTTCCAGCATCCGCTCAAGATTATTGATACCAATGATGGCTTCGTAAAAATCTGTCATAAATCGGAACGAGTTCAGATGTTTTATGAAATTATCATGGGCGGGAATTATATCATTGCAGAGTATGTCTACTTTCTTTGCCTGGGTATGCCTGGCTTTATTAAGTCCGCGGACGAGTTTGCGTATTCTGTTTTGTCGACAGTTATCCAAGAAAGTTCCTCCTATAACCTTTATAATTGCAGTCGTATCAACAAGCACTTAATAGCAGTTTCGGTAAATACATGGGGCTTCTTTAGAGGCATTATTGTGAATTTGATTTATTCGGGTCGGTCCGGTAAGGAACGAATTATCAGTTTTGAAATGCTTTGCGGCAGAGGCGAATTCGTCAGTTATATTACTACTAACTGTGGTTTTCGGACTAAGTTACGCACGGCAGAAGTACAGTAACAGTTGTTCCTTTTTGCGGTATGCTTGCGATATTTATTGAGCAATTGTTCAATTTTATGAGCCGATCGGCGATGGCCAGTCCCATTCCTCGTTGTCTGCCTGCGGGTTTGGCTGAATAAAACGGCATCGCCGATTTTTGCAGAACTTCACTGCTCATTCCACATCCGGAGTCGATTATTTCGACTCGAACCAGATCTAAATTTGGCATTAGAGTGCCTATGATCCTTAATTTTCCGTCGCCTGCGTCATAAGACTCAAGAGCATTTGAAATAATATTCGATAAGGCAATTCCCATCTGTTTGATATCAACATTGACATCTGAAAGGTTGTCGATGTTTTCAAGTTGGATCTGAGCTTGTGCGGTTTTGTGTTTATCAGTTATCAGCCCGATGGCGTTGTTGAGCAGAACAAGTGGAGATACAGTTTCTGGCCTGGGCCTGGCTGGTTCGGAAAAGCTCATCAGATCGCTGACCATGTTGGTCGCTTCTTCGGCTTTTTGGGAAATTAAATTCAGTATCTCTCTTTTACTATCATCGGTCTCTGAGTTGTTCAGCAGTTGTGATCGGCCGGAAATCACAGCGAGGGGATTGTTCAACTCGTGAGCTGCTCCGGCGGCAAGTTCAGCTAAGTTGGTCATGGTCTCGGCAGCGATAAGCGATTTTTGCTGGCCCTTAATGTGTGTTAATATCGAGACAAGTTGTTCGGTTAGCTGCTTCTGCCGGTCAGTTGTCGTTGCCGGGTCGTTATTAAGTTGGGCGATAACGCTGTGCAGCAGTTGGCAGTATTGTGCGGCGGAAACTGTTTTTGCCAAATCAGGAGTGTCTGTTATTTGAGCTACCTGCTGGGGTAGTTCATCTGATGCCTGCTGGATTTGTTCCGATGTAAGGGAAAGGCTCTGGGCGGGGTCGTTAATATCGGTGGGTTTGTCGAAGCTGCCGGATTGGCCGATGTTGCACCTGCGGGCGATCAAATCCGCCAGTTGAACCAACACGGCAATTTCGGCGCGGGGAATGTTTGTGAGCATGATTTCGGCTGGACTGTGATGCAGCCAGATTGCTGCGATAATTTCAGAAGGCAACTGCCATTTTTCGGCGAGATGTTTGCCGAGAATAGTATGATCAAGACCGAGATAAGTTTGCTCAATGCTGCAGAGATTCTGGCTCTGTGATTTGGATTCGACTATAAGTTGTCGAAAACTTTTTGGCATTACCTCGTCGATTGCCAGTTTGCCGATGTCATGGAGCAGACCGGCTGAAAAGGCTATCTGTGGATCTATCGGTGGTGAACAAAGGGGTGCCAATTCTCTGGCGCAGACAGCGGCGGCAAGGCTGTGGAGATTAAGCTGGTTTCGTGATAGGACTCTTTTGTTATCAGCATCAAAAATTGGCAACATTTTTGCGGAGAGAAGTTTTTTTTGCAGCAGCGTCGGCTCTATTTTATTGACAATCTCAACTATAGAGGAGCCTTGGTTTATATCTGAGGACAAAACGAGTGCTGTCAGGGCTGGATCGGATTCTATGATGCGGATTATGGAGTCAATGTCGAAATTGCTTTGTGTGAATTTACTCAGGTACCGGAGCGCAGTTGCCGGTAGAATGGAAAGGGATGTAAGCTGACTGACAGCATAATCTACCTGCTGAGCAGCAACCGAGTTGTCCGGCGATTGTTGCATTAGTGTTCCTTCTTCCTGCCCCAGGTCATTTCCTAAATATGCAATACGGTAACAATCTTCTCAATTAGTTCCACGATGCTGAAAGGTTTTTTCAGGAAATCTTCGGCACCGGCCTTGAGCAGGTCATCAATTTCGGTTTGATTTATAACGCCGCTGATAATAATTATTTTTGTGTTAGAAAAATCCGAATCCTGTCTGATCGTCTGACAAACGACATTTCCGTTGACATCCGGCAGCATATAATCCAGTAAAATCAAATCCGGCTGAAATTGCTGTGTCATAATGCCCGCTCCATATCCGGTCGATGCGGATTTTACTACAAATCTTCCGTCACGCTGCAGGACATCGGTCATCAACTCGATAATTTCGGTGTCATCATCAACCAACAACACTTTTCTTTTTCCCGAATCAAGAGAGATCATGGGGATGTTGTTGTCTTTCATAAACCTGATGAGGCAGTCACGCGGAATCTTCCTGAATTTCGAGCCTGGTATTCGAAATCCCTCTAATCGCCCCGCATCAAAACAGCGAATGATCGTCTGCTGACTTAAATTGCAAATGTCGGCAGCTTCGCCCGTTGTGAACAATTCCTTCATTTTGTCTTTCTCACGGTCTTGCGTTAGAATATCCATATTCATTGGCCTCCTAATTTGCCTTCTCTACCTAATTTAACTATCGGACTATGTGTTTGTCAAGCATTAAATAAAAAAAGTGTGAAAAAAAAAGCGTTATTATCGGTACAAGATGAAGATATGCTGAATATTTGTCCCAAAGCGTTTGTTTTTGGCTATAAAAATATCCTAATTTCGCATATACTCAGGCTGATTCAGGCTGGTATTTTTTACGGCAAACTCAACCCCCAGAATAAATCGGGGGACTAACGGAAAATCTGAAACGGTTCCAATTAACTGAAATTTATATAACATGGATGTTGTGAAGAGAGGGAATTGAAATTGAAAGAGAAAATTAAGGTTTTATTTTCCTGTACAGCTTTGTTTGTGTTTTTGTTTGTTGCCGGCTGTATTGAAGAAAAAAGTGAATATACCATTAATCCTGACGGCTCTGGGAAAGTTGTGCATAAGTATGTTCTTGGATCGATTAGTTTGCCGATGATCGGTGGGCAACCGTCTACCCCACAAAACCTGCTTAAAGAAAATGTTCGCCAGACACTCAAGGAATCTGTTGGCATTGATACGTGGCGGGATATCTCATACAAACTTACTCCTGAGGGTAAGACGCAGTTCAAAGGAACGGCTTATTTTAAGAATATAAGAAAGGTCAATATTAAAAGCGGCAGTGCCAGCACTGATTTGAATCTTGCTTTTGAAGCACAGCCTTATGGTACGATTATTCTTGAATTGAAGGGTGAAGAAGAAAACGAAACCGCAGCGATGCCGGCGATTCCTGAGGAACAGATCGGGCAAATGGTTGCTATGGCAAAGACTCAATATAAACAGACCCGGCCGATGATGGCTGATGCTATTGGCGGATTGAAATCAGAAATGATCTTTAACTTGCCGGGCTCGGTTCAGGAAGTATCGAATTTTGAAAAAGTTGACTCCAATACAGTCAGGCTTGTTCTCGATGGTGCGAAGATGCTTGTGATGATGGATGAAATAATGGCTGATGAAAAAATGTTGGCGGAGCAAATTCGGCAGAGAAAAAATCCGCTTGAGGATGGGCCTGATGATGCGATGAATGAAAAGCTCTTTGGCGAGAAAGGGCCAATTCGTACTGTAGTTTCGGGGACGGTGGCGTTATTTGATTATGAGGCTGAAGTAGCTGCGGCAAAAGCAGATTACACAGAGACGTTGAAAAGCCTTGGTCTTGAGTCAATGGCACCGCCGCTAGTTGAGGAAGAGATTGAATGGAAACCTGTTGCGGAAGAGGTGAAAGAAAAAACCAGTGTTGTCTCCGCTGAGCCTGATTATGAAAAGCCGATCAGTGCACAGTTGCGGGACGGCTTCAAAAGAGAGCTTGGCGGTGATGTCGATGGAGCTTTGAAAATTTATTTTGGAATAATAGCTAATGAGAAGGCTGAGAACAAAGATCTGGCACGGACACATCACAGAGTTGGTGTGTGCTACCTCAAAAATGGTGATGAAGAAAAAGCGATTGAATCGTTTGTTCATGTTACTACGCATTTTCCAGAGCAGCGGGGGCCTGTTTTGAAAGCTGAAAAGGAATTGAAAAAACTTGAGCGAAGTGTGCCGGTAGAAAAACCTTTGGAAGAAAAACGCGATGTTGATTTTGTGGGCACAGAGCTCATTAATGACGGCGGGATTAAAGAAAAGGGCAGAGGCAGTTCCTTTGTTGTTGTCGAGGGGCATGTGGTTAAATTTGAAGCGTTGCCCTCTGATAAATATCTTACCGGGGTTCGTGTTTATGCTACACTGGTTCCGGATAAAGAGGCCGAGGCTAAAGAGGATTTCAAAATTTTTCTGCTTGATGACGATTTTCAGATTATAGATGAATTTGTATTTGGGCTGAAAAAGTTTGAGAAAGGTCTGCCGAAATGGGTTACGTTTAAAATTGAGCCGAAAGAGTTGCCCTTGAAATTTGCGATTCGTCTTGAAGCCGACAAGGCATTGGCGGTTGGTGCTGATGCTGAGAATAGCGGCAGTTCATTTTTTGGTTCGCCCGGCGAAGAATATGTTTGTACCGATAATGGAGATTGGCTGATACGCGCTATTGTGAATGATACGGTACCAACTACAACGGAGGAGAATTGACGGCTAAATTGCAAATCAATTCTTCGGTTTCATCCCAGCCGACACACTTGTCCGTTATAGAAATCCCATATTTCAGATTCTCCGGTTTGTCCGGGGCCTGATTGCCTTCGTATAGAAAACTTTCGAGCATAACACCAGCAATCGATTTGTTGCCGTCTTTGATCTGCTGTGAAACATCAGTTAATGCTGTCCGCTGTTGTTTGTGATCCTTATTTGAATTGGAATGGCTGCAATCGATTATAATTCCATTGGGTACGTTGATTTTTTTTAGTAATATTTCAGCAAAGGCGATATATTCAGAGGCATAGTTTGGTGCGCAGGAGCCTCCTCGTAAAACCAGATGACCGAATTTGTTGCCTTGTGTCTCGGCGATGACAACCTGGCCTAGACGGTTGATACCCATAAATGAATGCGGGTTTGCTGCTGCCTTTATTGCGTCAATGGCACCGGCGATATTGCCGTCAGTGGCATTTTTGAATCCTATCGGCATAGAAAGGCCGCTAGCCATCTGGCGATGTATCTGTGATTCGGTTGTTCTGGCGCCGATTGCCGCCCAGCTGATCATGTCGGCTAAATATTGCGGGACGATCGGGTCGAGCAGTTCGGTTGCTGTGGGGACGAGAATTTTTGCTATCTCAAGCAGAATCTCTCTGGATTTGTGGAAACCCTGATCGATATCGTATGAGCCGTCCAGTCGCGGATCGTATAGCATTCCTTTCCAGCCGAGAGTTGTTCGCGGCTTTTCAAAATATGCACGCATAACCAGAAGGAGTTTGTCGTTGACCTTCTCCTGGAGTTTTCTTAGGCGTTGGGCATATTCGATGGTAGCGGTGTGGTCGTGAATAGAACACGGGCCGGCTATTACCAGTCGGCGTTCGTCTTTGCCAGCCAGAATGTTCTGAATAGTTTTACGGTTCTGTGTTACAAAATCAGCCGCCTCATCCGATTGTGGGAATTTTTTCTTCAGTTCTTCAGGCGTGATTAACGGCTTGAACTGCTTTATATTTAGATTGTCAGTTAATTCCATGATATATCCATCGCATAATTAAGTTATTTTTTCTTTGTCGCTACTTCAATGAATTCGGCGAGTTTTTTACGATATGCTAAAATGCCTTCCGGGTTCCTATTGAAATAATGAGGGTCAACAAAAATCTCCGATCGTGTTTCATTGAGTAACTGTTTCGCCTCTTGTTGATTTTTGAGGGACTTAGCTAATCTGGCAGTTTCAGTCAGATACCAATAATCTTCAATACCATCCCGTAAAACCTTTAACCTTATACTTGGCTTGGGTCCGGGATAAACCAGAAAACCATTACCGTTATGTATGCCAGCATAAGGAAAAGTCATTTTTTGAGTTTTAAGTTTATCGTTTTCGGGCGGATCAATGTTTCCTGCAAAAATAAATATTCCGTTTACCTGATAGTAATTTGCCATCCAATAAACCACTCGATGTTCAATTGCGTCCCGGTCGATAATCATAAGTGGTGAATCGACAATGTATACCCCTACCCATTGTCAAGACAAAAAACCGGTTCTTTTAAGGTGGACTCATC
>CAZOPG010000035.1:0-10204 GCA_964581585.1 uncultured Planctomycetaceae bacterium
AAAGCTGTGCCAATAATAAAAGCTACATGGAAATTCTGTGGCTCCGGCCAGTGCTGCATTACCAGCCTGGCGGGAAAATACATAATCAGCATTGCCACTGCCACAGCACCTATACGATAACCAAAAAGACTGCCTCTTTTTTTCATTGGCGTACAATCAGTAATCACTGAAAAATATAATGCGCCGTTACCAACACAGAAACTCATGCAAAATATAACGGAAATACAAAATAAGGTTAAATGCAGTGTAGTTGGAATACTTTGTCCGATGTAGAAAAGGACAATGCTTAATATAAACCATGGCAATACGCCCGCAATATGTGTGCATGTAAGCCATTTTATTCTGGGCTTATTTCTGAAGTAGTGGCTGATGATAATTTGTAATGGGCAGGGGATTATACCAAGAGAAGCCATCACACCAATCAGGCTTTTGGAGGCACCTAGTTCATCGAGATATGCCGGCACCATTGTTGCGAACATCGTAAAGGATATTCCGAGTCCCCAGGCAAATTCCCATGCCACAAAAGCATTTGTATTGCGACGATAGTCTGCGATGACCGCCTCGGTATATTTTTTTGTGGCAACGACCTTGACGTTATTAATATGTTTCATCGTCATACCTTATAAATAGACTCTGTCTTACTCGCGGCATTGTCCTTTGAAATGTGTAAATTTCAAGCCCAAAAATGAGATTTTTAATAAATTATTTTAGTGGTTGAAGCCAGGCGGCAGATTGTGTATCATACCCATCAATAAATATACCCAATAAGCAGTGGAGCAGATGAGCAACAAACTTGATAAATATGTATTGAATAATGGAATGGTAATCCTTGGCGAACCAATGGAAGCGGTTGCCTCAGCAGCATTTAACTTTATGCTCCCCGCTGGAGCCTCTCGACTGCCCCGTGGTTGCTGCGGAGCCTCTGCTGTGATAGAAGGATGGATATTCAGGGGTACTGGGCGCAAAACCAGCAGAGAACTAACCGACAAACTGGACGGTCTGGGGCTGCACAGAAACAGTTCGGTAGGATCGGCATATTTGACGCTCAATGGCGTTCTTGAAGGGAGCAACCTCAGCGAAGCACTTGATGTTTACGCTGAAATCATCCTGGACCCTGCCTTGAAACAGGACCAGTTTGAATTATCACGTCAATTGGCACTGCAGGATCTGCTAAGTCTCAACGATGACCCGCGTGGGAAAGTTATGCTCAAACTTCACCAACAGTTTTATCCCGAACCTTTTGGTCGTCCATCTGTTGGAACGGCTGAAGAACTGGAAGCTCTTACGGCAGCAAAGGCGGCGGATTTAGTGAAAGAGCAGTTCGATATCAGCCAGACCATATTTACAGTCGCTGGCAAATATGACTTTGACAGCGTATGCGAACAATTAGAAAAGCATTTCGGCGCTGAGCAAGGCAAGCAGGAAGACAAAATTACACCCGAGAAAAAGGGCCTGTCATATCTGCACGAACATCATGACGGTGCGCAGGTGCATCTCGGCCTTATGACCGCGACTGTTCCCCTGTACAACGATGATTATTACAATGTGATGGCTGCGGTGAGTGTGCTTTCCGGTGGGATGAGTTCCAGGCTGTTTACCGAAGTTCGTGAAAAGCGTGGTCTCTGTTACGCGGTTGGTGCAAATTATCATACGTTAAAAGAGATGGCAGGGGTATGCTGCTATGCCGGCACCACCCCGGATAATGCTCAGGAAACATTTGATGTGATCATCGCCGAATTCGGTAAACTTGCTGACGGCATAAGCGTAGAAGAACTACAACGGGCAAAAGTAGGCCTTAAAAGCACGTTGATTATGCAGGCCGAGTCCAGCTCTGCAAGGGCTGGCGGTGCTGGTGCTGACTATCATCTGCTCGGCAGAGTTCGAACGCTTGAAGAAATAAAACAAAAAATTGAAGAAATCAATGTCGATTCAATTTTGAGGTTCCTAAAAAAGAATCCTCTAGCTGGATATACGGTTGTAACCATCGGCCCCAAAGAGATTGAAGTTAAAGTATAAGCGTTTTGTGTTATGGAATTTAAAAAGAAAATATTAGATAACGGTCTGGTAATTATCGGCGAGATGAATCCGGCTGCGCAGTCGGCGGCGATAGGTTTTTTTACTAAAACCGGCGCACGCGACGAAACCGAGCAGATAAGCGGTGTTAGCCATTTTCTCGAACATATGCTGTTCAAGGGCACCGATAAACTCTCCGCTTTGGAGGTCAACGAAGCATTTGACAAGACGGGTGCAAAATTCAATGCCTTCACCAGCGAAGAAAATACTGTTTATTACGCCGCGGTTCTGCCAGAACATCTTTCGGAAGTAACGGGGCTGTGGTGTCAGCTTATGAGGCCGCGACTTGGTGATGACGATTTCAATATTGAGAAAAATGTCATCAAACAGGAAATAGCGATGTACAAGGATATGCCACACTTTGATGTGATGGACAGATGCAAATCTCTTCATTTCAGTGGCCATCCCTGCGGAAACAGTGTTCTCGGCACCAATGAAAGTATCGACGGACTTGAAGCTGAACAGATGAGAGAGTATTTCAATACGCGATATGCGCCTAATAATATTTCTGTAGGATGTTCGGGCAACTTCGATTTTGACCAGGTTTGCGAGCTTATTGACAAACTTTGCGGCAACTGGCAATCGAAAGAGGTGTATCGCCAGACAACATTCTTTGAAGGCACGAGGCAAAAATGCAACGAGGTCAACTCTACCCTGAGCCGTGAGCATATATGCCTGATGAGCCCGGCAATATCGTTTCAGGATGAACGAAGTTATGCAGGCACGCTTCTGGCAATGATCATCGGCGATGATGTTGGCTCCAGGTTCTTCTGGGCACTGGTCGATACGGCAATCGCTGAGACGGCAACAATGAACTGTGATGCGATGGACGGTGTTGGAGCATTTTACAGTTACATCCGTACCGGCTCTGAATCCGCCGGGCAGGTTATGGAAAAAGTGGAAGAGATTTTCGCTTCACTGGCCAAAGACGGTGTAACCAGCCAAGAATTGCAAACGGCTAAGAATAAGGTGCTCAGCACCCTTACTATAAAAAATGAGGTGCCCATGGGCAGACTGCTCGATTTGGGCTTTAACTGGACATACATGAAAAAGTACCACACAGTTGATGAGGAAATTGAGAAAATTAAAGCCGTTAGCCTTGGCGATATCAATTCTATGATTGCGGAATTTGCCCCAGGAAACTTCACTAGGCTTTCTGTCGGCCCGGGGCAGTCTTAACGGACTAATATAAAATAGCGGTGGCTTCTTCGATTGCCTTTATTATGCTGTTAAGATCGGAATGGTCGGTAATATATCCGTCATAACCTTTCTGGAGAAGAGCGCTGGCTTCATTCTGATTCAAGCCATTCGCAATTGCCAAAACTTTTGTACACTGAAGGTCATTGTTGGATCGGATGTGTTTGCAAATATTGTCGGCATCCATATTGCTGGCCATAAGATTGATCAGAATAACATGCGGAACAAATTTTTGTGCAATAAGACCCGCATCGAAACTGTTGTCAGCTGTGTAAACTTCATATTTTTCTCTGCTTTGCAGGGCATCTGACAGAGTCTCAGCCATTTCCCAATCGCTGTCAATAACTAGGACCCGCATCTGGCCGAACTCAAGGGCACCGGTCGGAATGTCATGGGCCTTCATAAAACGTACCAACTCACTGGCAGGTATGCGACGGTCGCGACCACCTGGAATACGATAGCCTCTTAATTGCCCACTATCGAACCACTTGGTGACCGTCCGCGGTGCAACCTTACATATCTGGGCAACCTGTCCTGTTGTTAGAATATCTTTTCTTTTACTCATATCGATAGTTTCTTCGACATCAAGCCGGAGGTATTTAAGGTAGTTTTTGAAATTATGTGATTTGAGGGCATTTAAGCTGTTTTTCGAGAAATGAAGTCCCATAAAAAGCAAAAAAGCTGTCAAGAATTACGATATTTGCAGTGCGATGGCGGTGATGTCGTCGATCTCGGCTGGGGATTTTCTTTCAGCTTCTGCCAAAATCTCAAGTCCGGCTATCATGTTTTCGGCGTCAGTATCCTTCAAACGTAAGAATTCGTCAGAATAATCAAAATTTTCGCTGTCAATAGCGGTGCCAATCAGAGGTTCTGCTCCGTCGGAATAAAGTATGAGCTTATCGTAAGAATTGAGTTGGACTGTTTCCTGTATGAATTCTGAATTTTCGAAGACGCCCAGCAGTGGACCTCTTGCCTGAAGCTGTTTTGGTTGGCTGTTGTTTCTGATAAGGATCGGATATGGATGGCCCGCTCTTGCGTAGGTTAGCAGGAATGTTTCGGTGTCCAGCAGACAATAACAGCAGGTAACAAATTGGCAGCCGCTAAACTGCTGGGCCGCTATTCTGCTGTTCAGTGTTGCCATTACCTCAGCAGGGGTAAATATTTTATATTGGTTGCCGATAGTTTGCCGCATTACGATCGCCTGTTTCAGAAATATAGTCAGCAGTGCCGCGGGCATCGAGTGGCCTACCGCGTCGGCGATGTAAAAACCTATGTGCCGTTCGTCGAGCCTTGCGATGTCATAGATGTCGCCGGAAACCCAGTCGGCCGGAGAGAATAGCGTTGACCATTTTAGATTTTCTGTGTTTGGCAGTTTGTTCGGTAGAAAATCTCTCTGAACACTGCCTGCCATCTGGAGTTGGTTGGCCATCTCTTCGGCAGCAGCGGCAGTTTTGTCTGGTGAGTCTATGCCGAATCGCTGCTCAATTTTTCCTCTTTGCTGGATAAGTTTTTTTCTGTATGCAATGCCCATCTCGACAGCACCGGCTAACTCTTCCAATGAGCCGGACTCAAATATGCTAACCAGTTGAGAATTTTGCAACGGCAAACAAATATCGGTGCTTATGATTATTGTTGCTATGTTTTCAGATTCAACTCTTTCGATAATTGTCCGCAGTTGATTGACCTGGGGTCCAGTAATCTGGGTCGCTTCTACGATAACCACACCAAGATTTTTCATTTTCGGAGGAGATAGTAAAAACTGCTCGATAGACATGAAGGACTGGCTTAATTCTTTGTTGAGAAGCAAGTTATTTATTTCCATCGATATGCCGGACTGATTACTCAGTACCATAACATCGGCAAAGTCCGTTTGTTTGGTGTTTTCGTACATATCTGATCCGTCAAACAATTTCTGTTGTTGGGTTATCGGACATCAATCGCAATCAAAGGTGTCACTTCCTTATTTCGGCCTCTAAGGAAGGGAACTTAACCAAAGTAAAAATCCAAAAAAAGAATTTGCTTTATCAGACCTTTATTGATAGTATACCTATGAGTTGATTATTGATTATGTGGTATAAATAGGGGATTGCGTCTTTATGCCTTTTTCGTTGGATAGACTTCTATTCAGCCCTTTTCGGCTGGCATTTCTGGTTTTCTGGTTCTACCTTTGTATGTACCTTGTCCAGCGATTCGAGTTCAGCCCGCTCATTTCAAAAAAGTACAGGCCCTTTATTAATATTCTGATGCTGTTGGCCGGTCCATTTGTTTTACTTACGCTGATAATTGCTAACGCCGCCCAGACAATGCAGCAGAAGGGGATATCCTTTGCCCAGGCAGTTGCTGAAACTTTCGGTAAAGCAATAAAAATGGTAAGGACGCAGAACTTTCTTGGTTCCCACGGCCAGGCCTCAATTACACTGCTCGATTCCTCAGGTAAAAGTCTGTCGGAAGTTTATGGGCGACAGCAAGGAGATAAAAGAGACCAGGCTCGGCTACGGGAAACCGAAAATATCATAGCTGATGCGATAGAGAACCTTTCAAGCGATATTTTGATTGATCCGACAAGCAACACCAATTATGACATCCGACTTCGAATCGACGGGCTTTTGAGAACGGTTAAACAGATGGAGTTCTCCACTGCCAGTGCCGTGGTGAATAGTATAAAGGCGATATCCGGAATGGATATCGCAGAGAAGCGTCGGCCACAAGATGGCGCTTTTACCGCCAGGACTCCGGATGGAACCGTTTCATTTCGCGTCGCCAGTGCCGGCGTACTGCACGGGGAAAAACTATCGATAAGAGTGCTGAACCAGGCAATCGCACCTTTGACGCTGACCGATATCGGCGTTTCAAGTAAGATACAGGATACGATTCTCAATACTATTAACCGGCAATCTGGAATGGTCATCCTCTGCGGCCCAACAGGAAGCGGCAAAAGCACAACTCTACACTCGATGCTGCGGGAAATAGATTTTTATTCGCGTAACGTCATTACGATAGAAGACCCCATCGAATACGTTTTGCCACAAGCCAGCCAGATTGAAATTAACGAAAAGGCAGGTATCACTTTCGCAAAGACCCTGCGAAGTGTTCTTAGGCAGGATCCTGATGTGATTTCTGTGGGTGAAATTCGCGATGATGAAACCGCTCACATTGCAATACAGGCCTCGCAAACGGGGCATCTGGTTTTCGCGACGCTGCACAGTGGAAGTAATTACGCCGCACTTGTTCGACTGATAGACCTTGGTGTAAAGCCACTGCTATTATCAACAGCAGTTGATGTAATTATTTCACAAAGGCTGGTACGCAAGCTTTGCAATAACTGCAAAAGACCGGCTACACTTTCCGAAAGCCAGATTATACAGTTCAAGAGCAAAAAGATAAGAGCGGATGCGATTATGGAGGCCCGCGGCTGTGAGGAGTGCGGCAAGACAGGTTATCGCGGCAGAATCGGGATTTTTGATATTATGACACTTGACGACGATATCAAGGCTCAATTGGCTGACGATAAATTGTCTTTGAGTACTCTGAAAGAAAAGGGCGATAAATACGTCAAATCAGGTTTAAAAAAACAAGGGCTAAAACTGGTATTGACGGGAGTAACAACTATAAAGGAAGTCAAAAGAGTAACTTCAAATCTTGGATAAAAAATTAGAATGGCACTGACAATAACAATAGTAATCGGTATTATTTTTGCCATGCTCGGAATAAGGAAAACTTTCTATCCGATGTGGGCATTGCTGTTCAATATTCTGCTGGCTATATACCTGTCGGTAATGTTGATGGCTCTATTTATCGACAAGGTCAAAATTCTCACCCCTTTCGCTGGCAGCTATTCTTACGCTCTTTGCCTGCTGTCAATGGCCGCGGTGGTCTTTGTTGTGGTGCAATTGCTGACCTTCAGATTTTTAACAGCTGTTTATTGCGTCTCTTTTCCGGAGTTACTCAATAATGTCGGTGCCGCGATCGTCGGCTTTCTGGCTGGTTTCGCAGTAGCTAATTTTATAATTTTTCTTATAGCTATCACTCCGATATCGGATAATCCGTCACTAAAATTTTCAAAAGATGTTCAATCCTCCGGCAGTGTCAATTCGTATGTCATTTCAACATGCAACATTATTAACAAACTGTCTTTACAGTGCGACGAGGATGCTCCTCAAGAGGCAGTTGAACGCATTATCGAGCATCGGAATCGGTCTTTAGAAAGCTCAATTGTGGTCGATGCCAACATGTTTGAGCCAGATGAATGAGCATTTTTCCTTGACAATTCCTCTGCCAGACGGTATTTGTCCTTATCTAAATAACGTAAATTTCTCCAGAAACAACTTTTATGGCAAAAAAAACTCAGTCAAAAGGCAAAGACCTTGTAATAGTAGAATCGCCGGCAAAAGCTAAAACAATTAATAAATATCTAGGTCCGGGCTTTGAAGTTCACGCTTCGATGGGGCATGTTCGAGACCTGCCTGCCAAAAAGATCAATGTCGATATTGAGAACGATTTTGAGCCGACATATGATATTATGCCTGGCAAAAAGCGAATCGTAAATACTCTTAAAGCCTCGGCGAAAAAGTGTAGAAAATTATATCTGGCAACAGACCTCGACCGTGAGGGAGAGGCGATTGCGTGGCATTTGCAGCAAATTCTCGGTGTTGATGAGGAGAATGTCAGCAGGGTTGTTTTTAACGCAATTACCAAAACAGCCATACAGGACGCATTTGCCAATCCCGGCAAAATCGATATGGACAAGGTAATGGCTCAACAGGCCAGGCGAATCCTTGACAGGATCGTGGGCTATCAGATTAGTCCGCTGCTGTGGAAAAAAATCGCATGGGGACTTTCGGCCGGCCGAGTGCAGTCGGTCGCGGTCAAGATAATAGTTGAAAAAGAAAAAGAAGTCCGTGCCTTCATCCCTGAAGAATACTGGCATATACCGGCGGTTTTCGGCAGCGATCTCCAAAATGACTATTCAAAGCAATGGAATGACTTTATCGAAACAAAAGACGATAAAGACAAAGGGCCCACTATTGTCAGGCAAAACGCATGGCTGGCAGAGCATAAAGCTTTCAAGGCAGAACTGGATAAAGTAAACGGTAAACAATTTTCTGCGTCAAATGGCGAACTGGCTGGCGAAATTTATAATGCTCTGAAAGAATCCGATTTTTCCATTACCGATATCCAAGTAAAACGCACCAGTTCAAAGCCTGCCGGGCCGTTCATTACATCTACCCTTCAGCAGGCGGCATCGGGGCAGCTCGGCTTTACTACCAAACGAACGATGAGGGTGGCTCAACAGTTGTACGAAGGAATCGACTTAGGCTCGATGGGTACGCTCGGCTTAATCACATATATGCGAACCGACAGTCCAGGTATATCACCAGAAGCATTAAATGATGTTCGCAAATATATCAAAAACAATATTGGTGAAGAATATATTCCCGATAAAGCAAATGTGTACTCGGCCAAAAAGAACGCTCAGCAGGCACATGAAGCGATTCGGCCAACTGACGTCGATATTGTTCCAAGCGAAATTCGCGAAGTTTTGAGCGAGGAACAATTCAAATTGTATCGATTGATATGGAACAGGTTCGTGGCCTCTCAGATGCTGCCAGCACAGTGGGATACAACAACTCTCGAAATTACCACTGAAACCTCTGCGGGTAAGTGCTGTTACAAATCACAGGGAAGAGTACTTGTATTCGATGGTTTTACAAAAATCTGGAAGACGACCTCGAATGAGCCGCAACTTCCTGAATTAAAAGTTGGTGCCAAAGTTGCTGCGCTTGATATTAAAGCTGTGCAGCACTTTACCAGTCCGCCGGCTAGGTATAATGAGGCCTCACTTGTAAGAGTTCTGGAAAAGGAAGGTATTGGCAGGCCGAGTACGTATGCCTCCATTATCAGTACGATTCAGGACAGAAGGTATGTCGAGCTGATCGACCGCAGATTTCATCCGACCGATATCGGGCAGGTGGTTACCGAAAAACTCGACGATTTTTTTCCAAAGCTTATGGATATTTCTTTTACCCGTCACATGGAAGGACAACTTGACAAAATCGAAGAGCAACATCTCGACTGGCTATCGGTTTTGAATGAATTTTATGCCCCGTTCAAAGAAAATCTCGACATAGCAACCGAAGAAATGAAACACGCCAAGGCCGAGACCAAGCCCAGCGAATACACCTGCCCGGAATGCAGTAAGCCAATGGTTTACCGATTTGGCAAAAATGGCAGATTTTTGAGTTGCTCCGATTATCCAAATTGTAAATATGCTTGTCCCTGTGATAAGGAGGGTAAGATGGTGGAAACTGAAGTTACAGAACATCTTTGCACGGAATGCAAAAAGCCTATGGTGAGAAAGCAAAGCCGATTTGGCGAATTTCTGGGTTGCTCAGATTACCCAAATTGTAAAATTACCATGAAAATAGATAAAGATGGTAATGTCCTGCCGCCTAAACCACCGCCAGAACCTACCGGACTTCGATGCCAAAAATGTAAAACCGGCGAATTAGTAATACGGCAGAGCAAAAGAGGGCCGTTTATGGGGTGTAATAAATTCCCCAAATGCAGAAATATAATAAGCATAAAACAGCTTGAACCCCTTAAAGAACTCCAGGAGAAAGGTATTTGGCCTCCTGACAGTATTGAAAAAGCGGACGAACTTTTAGGCAGGAAAAAAAAGAAAGCTGCTGAAAAGGCGAAAAAAACATAAAAAAGCAAGCAGCGGCGCCCGGTGAAGAAACGCTACTGCTCGCAGGAGGAGGAAGAAGAAGATTTCAAACTTTCTACTGTTCTTATCGTCCAGCAGTTCACAATTTCTAAAGAAAAAAAGAAAAAAATTACCCAGATACAAGTAAGATGAGCTTAGCCGATTTTTTTAAAATATGAGTCCACTCTAAAAAGGTCACATGCGAGAGGTTAAAATAGTTGAGGTTTT
>CAZOPG010000036.1:0-10201 GCA_964581585.1 uncultured Planctomycetaceae bacterium
AGGCTGGGCGGATAGCTCAGCGGCATTGTCCGGTTTGACTGAGCCGCCATACTGAATTCTTACCTGCCCGGCAAAATCGGCATTGTATATCTGTTCTGTCAGTTGACGTATCATCTGGTGTGTCTCCTGTGCCTGGGCCGGAGTGGCTGTCAGACCAGTACCTATCGCCCAGACAGGCTCATAAGCAATTGTAACCGATGAGGCCTTTTCGGCACTTATCCCTGCCATGCCCTTGGTTATCTGTTCGGTAACAACCTCCGCGGTCTTGTTCGCTTCGCGCTCTTCAAGCAATTCGCCAACACATAAGATCGGCAGCAGCCCGCTATTGATAGCGGCTGTAAGTTTTTGGTTTATCAACTCGTTGCTTTCACCCATAACGTGCCTGCGTTCGGAATGTCCTATCAGCACATAAACACAACCGACATCCTTGAGCATTTCGTTGCTTAGCTCCCCGGTGAAAGCTCCGCTCTGTTCAAAGTACACATTTTGGGCACCAACGCTAATGTTTGAAGAACTCAAAGCTTTGGCCACTGTCTGCAGATAAACTGACGGCGGACAAACCGCCACATCAACTTTGCATGGGTCAATATCTTTAAGACTTTCTGCCAGGCCACTTGCCAAATCTAAAGCACTGCTACTCAAAGTATTCATCTTCCAGTTGCCGCCTATAAAAGGTTTTCTTGCCATATCCTGTCCTTGCTTTCAAAAATTATAAAAAGTTTAATTATCAAATTAATTTTGTATTTCGCGGGAAACTGCCCAGTACTGATACTTGCAGGCAGTGCTGACGAACCTCGTTAAGACAGTTTTTAACTTTCTCTTCAGATCTGTGTCCCAAAAAGTCCGCAAAGAAATAGTATTCCCATTCCCTTTTCTTGCTCGGCCTTGATTCAATATTTGTCAGATTGACATCCGTATCCTTGAAAACATTGAGCACATCAGCAAGGGCACCGGCCTTGTGGGCGGTACTGAACAATATCGAGGTTTTGTCATCGCCGCTTGGACGGGCATCCTCTTTGCCGAGTATTAAAAATCGTGTTACGTTATTCGCTATGTCTTCGATGTTCTCGCAGATAAGGTTCAGTCCGTAAATTTCGGCAGCAATGCTTGAGCCAATAGCAGCTGAGAATGGCTCATCAGCTACCATCTGTGCCGCCTTGGCGGTGGAGGGGGCCGCAACGGTTTTAGCCTCTGTGAATGTACTACTGAGCCAGTTTCGGCATTGCGCAAAAACTTCCGGCTTAGAGTAAATCTTTTCGATCTCCTCAAGCGAACAATTTGCCATCAGGTTGTGATGTATCGCCATGTAAACTTCGGCACATATCATTACGCGGCTATCGACAAAAGCGTCGAGCGTCTCTATAACCCCACCGCCGGCTGAGTTTTCTATCGGAACGACGCCATGGTCGCAGTGACCCTTGCTGACCTCATCGAAAATGCTGCGGATGTCCATGACAGCTTCATATTCGACGCTTTGGCCGAACTTGAGCATCGAGGCGGTGTGCGAAAAGCTGCCCTCCGGGCCGAGATAGGCGATCCTCAGCGGCCTTTCGAGAAAGAACGAGCCGCTCATAAGCTCACGCCAGATTGCCTGCAGACATTTATCGGGCAGAGGGCCGGTATTGGCCTCGGCGATTTTGGCAAAAACCTTCTTCTCGCGGTCGGGGACGTAAATAGGCCCACCGCTCTTGAGTTTGCCAATCTCAACAACGACTTTTGCCCGCTCGTTAAGCAGTTTAACGAGGTCGGCATCTATCTTGTCAATTTCTTTTCTATGTTTATCTAATGACATAACATTCGCACAAAACGCAGGTTAACTCGTGAACTCGGCATTACTACCATAATTTGCCCGCCACGTCAACAAAAATGGGAATAATCTTTTGGGTGTTTCAAGGGCGATATTTGCCGTAATTAAGGCCCGTTACCAAAACAACAGTTGTCATTCCTGCGCAGGCGCCGAATCCAGTTTCTAAGCCGTAGACCCCTGCCTCCGCAGGGGTGACATAGCAAAATCAGCTTTCCGCAGTATAATTGAGTAGAAGTCCGTTTTAAACTTTGGGAATTTGATAATCTCGAAATCCACAATTTCAAATACCTTATTCAAGACTACTTTCAGGCTATCTGGCTTATAAAAAGCAAAAAATCTGGGCGGTTCGTATCTATCTTATTCCTTTCTCATGCCTAATTTTTTTAAATATGTTATTGATTTCTTTAAACCCACAATCGTTTTAGTTTCCAAAACAATTCGCTCAACCTTATCTTGCAATTCCATCAAAATCTTTTTGGCCGGGATATCTCCGCTCCCCAGCGTCAGATGGTTTTGCTCACCTATGGCATCATGCAAATGAACGTGTTTTAATTTGTCGATATTCGCCTGGACATATGCTGTGTCTTTCTGACCACTTCCGAAATCATGCCCAATATCCCAGGTCAAATTGAATCCAGAATATGACAATAACAAATCCACTGCTTCGGCAATAAAAGAATTATCATATATGCCCGTATTTTCAATACAGATAGCTATCTCTGTCCCGCCAATCATATCGGAGGTAATCTTCGCAAAGTTTCTCGTGTGCTCTAAATACACATCTTTATATTTACTGAACAGATATACTTTTGTGTCGGGCAGAGTAAAATAAATCCCTTTATTCATATGCATGTTAATGATTTTTATCCGTAGCTTTTCGCAAATCGCAATAACTTCCTTCAACGTTTCCACATATGCTAACCGAACTCTATCATTAAAATCCCAGACATTCAACTTTTCCGGCAAATGTAAAGTTAATTCAATCTCCGGGTCCGATGATAATTTATATAATTCCGGCAGTTGAAATATAGGCAGATTCATATTCAGTTCAATAAACGATAAACCCAGTTCCCGACACAGCTGAAGATTCTCATCTAAACTGTTTAACTCAATCAAAGACGGCATCCCAAATTTAAATGCTTTGCTCATAAAACCATCCCTTTTTCATTGTTACTCAACATATCTTCAAGCTTTTCCGGCACATGGTAATCGAATTGGGAGATTAATACCAGTTTTATGTATCGGGTTCGGCCTATTATTCGAATTGAAAAAAGACTTGCAAAATCGGGGGCTATACGATTTAATCACGGTTTCTGATGCTGAATTTAGCTGTACCGGGACGATGGCCAGCAGTTAACAGCGTGTCTTACTAATCTGTCATGCGTTTAAAACTTTCCAGCCTCTGGTTCTGATTATTGAGCATGAGAAGAGAGTTTAGATCAGATTGGCCGGGCTAAGCAACCATTTGAATAAATCGAAGGGTTAACTGTTGTTGTCGATTGGTGCTTTTTTTATTTTTCCGAAGCATGCGAATGAGACGAGGATCAGGCCTGCCCCGGCGATGAAAAGGATTATTCTTGACTGGTGGCTGCTGCATCGAGCTAGCCAGGCTGGCGGGGTTATGTCGGGCTGTTGTGAATCGTCCTCTGCCAGTACGGCTTTTGCTTTTTGCAACTGCTGAGCTGTTACGGTCGGAGTTGGGGAATTTGTATCGGGTGGGGAGGCGCCGAGCACTACGGTGTCGAGGCGTTTTAGAATGTTGGGGTCGCTTTGGATTTGGGCTATCAAGGTTTGATGATCCTGATTCATAGCCTGGATTTTCAGGTTCGTCTGTTCAATGTGATGGACCTTTGACTTTATAGAATAGAGATCAATCCATTCCTGGGCGAGCATTGACAGGGTGATGGCGGCTATTCCCAGGCAGGAGAATATGACAAACAACAACACTCGCAAGAGCGATCCTTTTTGCATCTTTGTAAACTCTCAGACATTCGATTTTCGCGTTACATCACCGTAAAGAAAGTAATGGGTTTTGGCGACGGCGTCAAGAGTTGATTGCATAAATGCCCGTGGTGTGGTACCATTTTTGATGTGAGGATGCCTTTGACAAAATATGGCCTGCCGCAGGTTGCGGTTTTTCCGTCGGTGCTGCTTGCCGTCATGATTATTGTCGCGATATTTTTCGACAATGTCTGGCTGCTGTGTTGCACGGAGGCGGTTCTGGGCATTGTTTTATTGTGGGCATTGGCTTTTTTTCGCGACCCGGCCCGAAATGTTCCCGTTGATGAGGATATCCTTATTGCCCCGGCCGACGGGACGATCACTGATATTGAAACGGTGAGGGAAGATAATTTTATCCATGGCCAGGCTCTTAGAATAGGGATTTTTCTGAGTGTTTTCAATGTTCATATCAATCGAATGCCCTGTGCGGCGGTTGCTGAGGATGTTGTTTATCGGCCGGGCAAATTCAAGAATGCTATGAGTCCGGAATCCGGCAGGGTTAATGAGGCCAACGATATTATGATAAGGCGCCACGGCAGGCCGGCGGATAAGCTCATTGTCAGGCAGATAAGCGGGGCTATTGCTCGGCGGATCGTCTGCAAGGCCAAAACCGGAGATGATTTTGCTGGCGGTGAGAAGTTTGGTATGATAAAATTTGGTTCGCGAACTGAGTTGTACATCCCCGCCGGCGAAACTGTTAAATGCCTTGTCAAAATTGGCGACAAGGTAAAAGCCGGTACCACTGTAATGGTAAGGTATCAATAGAATGGTCAGAGAACGCACGGAACGAGCTAAACGACGAATCCTTAGCCGGGTCCGCAAACAACGGCTGAAATATATCACCATTCTTCCTTCATTGATAACGCTTTTGAACGGTATATGCGGTTTTGCCGCGATTGTTTTCGCCAGCAAAATGAGCACCTCTGGGGCGAGTGAATTATCCTTTCAAAATCACCAGATAACTCCTTTTGCCGCGTCCTGCTATATGATTTTCATAGCGATGATCGCCGACATGCTTGATGGGCATATCGCTCGTATCAGCCAGAGTACTTCCAGTTTTGGTGGCCAGCTTGACAGTCTATGTGATATTATCAGCTTTGGACTGGCGCCGGCGTTTCTAATGCTTAAGGTGCTCGAACACAAACTCGGAGGGATCGACCCATTTGGCGGATTGCTCGGAAGATTTATCTGGCTGACCGCGGCGATATATATCGGGTGCAGTGCGATTCGTTTGGCGAGATTTAATGTCGAAAACGAGGAGGATGAAGCGGCGCATATGAGCTTTTTAGGGCTTCCGATTCCTGCCGCGGCCGGTGTGATTGCCAGCCTGGTTCTGCTCGATCAGCATTTGCTTGATGGTTTGCAGGTTAACGGCTCGTGGTTTTATACGGGGATGCACAATGTTATTGTCTTTTCATTGCCCTTCGTTGCCCTGGGAGCTGCGGTTTTGATGATCGGGCGAATCCGTTATCCGCATATTGTAAATCAGTATCTCAGGGGAAGAAAACCTTTCGCTTATCTCATTGGCACGATAGCTTTTCTTTACTTAAGTATTTTTATCCGAGAAGTTGCAATGGCGGTACTGTTTAGTATTTTTGCCCTTAGCGGCCCCTGCAAATGGTTCTACTATAGAGTGATAAATAAAAAACACCGGTCCGCCTCAATAACAACAGCCAATTCTTAAAACTCCACAAGTCCGGCACCTTCAGTAGTAACGCAGTCGATCACGGCCGAAGGTAATTTGTTCGGTTTGTAATAGTTTTTGTTCAGGGCTTTGCGCAGCTGTTCGAGTGAATCTTTTTTTGCCAGTATCATAATACACCCTCCCAGTCCCGGCCCGGCCATCTGAGCGCCGGCGATTCCATCGACTGAGCAGGCAATGTCGACCATCTGATCTATTTCTTTTGTGCTGCAGCCATATCGGCCGGGCTGCATATACAGTTGGGCACTGAGAACTTTCTGCGGGTCCTCGCTTGCCAGATCCCAAATTAATCTATTCAGATATTCATCTGTGCAGCCGTCGCCGATAGCATTATATTTGCCGTCCTGGTCGAGGCCGTAAACCCTGTCGCCGTCATGGCTGGCTTTCATCAAATTACCAAACTCTGTTATCCTGCGTCCCTGGAGGTAATCCATACATATTTTGCTTCTGGCGATTTCGGCGATGCCAAACAGCAGAACGGCTCTGAGATGATACTGCTCCGGCTCTGCGTGCGTGGCGAAACAGGCTTTCATTAATTCCTTGTGTTCTGCGCTCAGCATGGATTTTAGGTTTTTTCTAGTGGCAAATTGCGGCACTTTCAGCAGCATTCTGTAAATGTCGCTTGTCGCGCAACTGAGTTTTGTCGGCGAAATGTCACGAATATATTCAGCTATATTAGCTATTTCCTGGTGGCGCTGTTTGAACAGAGCGAAACTCAGATTGTAGCTTGCGATTTTTGTGTTGAAGGTTTGGGTTGCCGCCTCGTTTGTAGGTGCTTTGATATGGCTGTTGGCAATAATTATCTGATAGTCCTTTGGCGAATCGATAACGTTGTCAACTCTGAATGGGAGAAATCCGACGTGTGCGATTTTTCCTCTTTGTCCGAGAAAGACTGCCGCATGGTCGCCGGGACCACGGTGCGAACCAACAAACCACTCGCCTTCGCCGCAAAGATCTATGCACTGTTGGCTGGTAAGTGCGAAATTGTTCAGCGCAATCGCTGCCTGCAGTGTTGCCACAAGAATAGTCGAACCGCTGCTCAGGCCCGCTGCGATTGGAATGTTTCCGCTTATAGCAACATTGATGCCGTGAATCTTCACGTCCTGATACCGATGCTGCAGCCGGAGCATTGCCGCCTTGATGTAATTGCCCCAGTCGCCGGCGGTATTGGCAAGCATATCCCGCACCCAATCGCTGTTGATAAAGTTGTCCCAGTCGCTCCAGGCAAAATGGCCGATCATCTCCGAAATGTTAAACCTGACCGGCTTGAACTGCCTCGGCCGGGTATTAACAGCGATCACGTTATTGTCTTTGCGAACCCCTGCCACCGCGATTGTTTCACGGTCAAGCGCAAGGAAATTATTAAAACCGCCCTGATGGTCGATATGCCTTCCCATCAGGTTTATTCGGCCGGGAACACGAACAATACAAACCTTTTCATCGAACCCAAACCGCTTTCCATAACAGTTGAGCACTTTGAATAGCTCTTCACCCTTGGTTCTATAGAGTTCCTTGTGCTGCCCGTAAATTCGTTGTCCCCATTTTTGCAGAGCCGGGCTGTGCTGCTGAATTTTATCGAGCCACTGTTTCACCGTACGGTATTGATTCGTTTTCAATTCCGGCCGATCCTCCCTGACGCAAATCTTATCTTTACGAATTTTCTGGCGTCTGACATAGTCCTGAATACTCAAAAGCTCATCCGGGGAGTTAAAGCCCTGTATCCAGTTTGAGTTGTCTGACTTTACCGCGCGTACCCTGAATTCGCCGTCGTTGCCCGCCGATAGGTGCTTTACAATATCGGTAAGATAGTATTCGCCCTGAGCATTATTATTGTCGATCATCTCTACGCCTTTGTAGAACGTATGACTGTTGAACAAATAAAGGCTTGGGTTCACACCGCCGCACAATTTTTCGATTTGTTTGGCCGAATATCTTTTGCCATCAATCTCAAGATTATACTCATTTGACTGCAGAATCTTTCGCAGTTTCGCTTTATCAACCGTTCCATTTCCTCTGGCCAGCTTGAGCAGTTCCGCCGCCGCTTTTGCCTGTTTTTTTGTATTGGGGATATGTTTATTTATAACGCCAATTAGCTCCGCTGACGTTATGGATTTGCTTTTTGCCGTCTTTTCTTTCAGCTCATCCGCAATCGCCTGCCTGCAAAGGTCAGTTTTTTCGATAATGTCAACCATTTGGCCGTTCTTATCAAGAAAAGCTCTGCCGGAACCGTCGGTGTTTTTGGTTTTTGGGATCGTTAGAAGTGCCAAATCGGCTTGTTGTTTTACAAACCCTTTTATAAGTGTCTCGACTGCCGCATCCTCGATGAATTTATCACCCAAGGTAACCAAAATATTTCCGGAGTAGTCGATTGCCTTAAGTGCCTTGGCGGCTATTTTGGCGGCGTGGCCCGTTCCAAGCTGCGGCTGCTGGTGGACGTACATAATGCCGGGGTGTTCTTTACTGACGGTTGTGAGCACCTGCTCTGCCTGTGCGCCTACGACAAGGAGAAACCTGCCGAACCCTTTTCTTTTAAATGTGGTGATAATTTTGTTGATAGCTGCGGTGCTGTCAATTTCAAAGCAGACTTTCGCTACATCGGGTCGGCCCATCCGAACCCCTCGCCCAGCCGCAAGAATCACAACAATAGTCTGCTCAGCAATACTTTTGTTTTCTTTCATATCCAAAGCCTATCCCATAAACTCAATGAAGATATTATAACTTTTCAGTGATAAAAAGTCAATGGGATAGTTCCCCGATGGATGAGATGTGATTTGTTTCATTCAAAAAAAAGGCCAAACAAAATTCCACCCGGCTTGTTAACTTGAAGATTTCTATCGTTATCTTTCGAAATCTTTGGTGCTGCCATATGTTCCCGCAATAACGCAGGATTTGTTTCCATCTATATTACGGATTTTCACTATTAGCTTGATGTTCTTAATTTGGCCATTCGAATATTTAACCATACATGGTACAATCGGGCCAATATTGCAACCATCTTCTTTAGAAGGTTGGCCGATTTCGGCTATCTCTGTTGGCCAGTTTTCGTTAAATTTGTACCTAAGCTCCCAATTTTCCGCATTACAAATCGGCCGCAATTGAGCAAGATATTCCCAGTCGCCATCAATAAGAGCCAACAGATAATCCTCCACTATCATCAGGCATGCTCCTTCATCAGTTAAGTCTTCAGCCGATACCCCTACATTTGGGTCATCAAAATGTCCAGGAGATTTCTTTGGAAGTTTAATTACTTTGGCTCCCTTTGGAATTTCAAATTCAAAAATCCCTATCGGCAAATCTGGATTATACTCAATCTTTTCAGCATGAAATCCTGGCTCTCCCTCAAAATTAGTATTTGTCCATTGTTTGAATCTAACTGGCATCCTGGTTTCAGAATCAAACTGGAACCACCATGATTTTGCCTCAAAAGGATGTATGCAAGTTGCGAAGATGCTATCTCTGTCCGTTTCTTCATCTTTACCATAAGAGACTTTCCAGTTTTTTGCGAATTTTTTTACAACGTGGAAAAATTCACTGCCTAACCATGGGTTAATACTAAGGTTTTTGTAATCTGCGATGTATACTGTGTTTTCGGTAAATTGGTAACTATATGTTTTGCCAGAACGGGCTACTACTGTTATTTGCTGGTCAGGTATCTCAAAACGAGCTTCGGCCGACTCTGTACCATCCTCATTGGGTAGTGCCCATAAAATATATTTGCCCTGAACTTTAGTACTCTGATCAGTAGCAATACCTAATAATTTAATTGAATAAATATTTTCTAAAGCTCTAATCGTATCTTCAATTGCCCATGCGGGTGTAACGGACTTGTCTAAAAGACTTATGCCCAGCACAGCAATTAAGATTACTGCCGCTACTGTCACAAATTTCTGTATTTTACTTTTCATAATTATTCTCCATGCATTTGGCCTGATTATGGCCGATTTTTTATTTTTTAATTCTTCAAGAGTATCCAACGAATTGGCGAGGATTTTTTTGTCCAGGTCCGCACTTGTAGTAAGCTGCATCTTGTTGGTGTAAATATTCTTAATGTGTTTTTCGATTTTTTTAGTTCGTTTCATTTTTCAAACTCGCTATTCAAAAGCTTGCTCAGTTTATTCAAGCCATAACGGTATCGGCTCTTGGCAGTGTTGACCGAGATATCCTGTAGTTTCGCGATCGTCTTAAATTTCAAGCCATTATAGCAATGCAGAATTACGACCTCACGCTGCTCGCACCCAAGCCTACTCATAGCGTCATTGAGCCGTTGACATTCTTCGTCAAAAATAACAGCCTGCCCCGGCCCATCATCATTTGATCTAACCTGCATCGCTTCGTCGAGGGCAACTGTTCTTTTTCGCTTGTCCGCTCGATGTACATTGCGAGCATGATTTACGACACACGTTGCCAAAAAACTTTTCAGATTGCCTCTCACGCGAAGCTGTCCCATAGATCGTGTAAAGCTGAGGAAGGTGTCGTTCAAAACATCTTCGGCCAGGTTTACATCATTCAAAAGAGCGGCTGCCAATCTCAGCAAATCATCCTTATACTTTTCGTAGATACGACGCAGAGCATCCTTGTCCCCACGATTAAACCTTAATTTAAGCAGCGTATCCTCAAGCATCAATGAACCATTTATCCACTTATCCAATTCAAAACGACCGGCCATCACCTATATGACAAACAAACAATAC
>CAZOPG010000037.1:0-10151 GCA_964581585.1 uncultured Planctomycetaceae bacterium
AGCGTGCAGGAAGCAGCAAAATATCTTGAAAAACCTTATGGCGGTCGCGGCATTCTGCTGGGCGGTGTCCCGGGTGTGCAGAGAGGTAAGGTGGCTATAATAGGGGCCGGGGTGGTCGGAGCGAATGCCTGCAAAATAGCTGTTGGCATGGGTGCAGAAGTAACCGTTGTTGATATAGATTCGGCTCGCTTGCAATATTTGGAAGATATCTTCGGCGGACAGATCGGTACTTTATACAGCAACGAAATTAATATTGAAAGGATTGTTGCCGAGTCTGATGTTATTATTGGTGCGGTGTTATTACATGGAGCTAAAGCACCTAAATTGATAAGAAAATCACATTTGCGGTCAATGAAAAAGGGTGCTGTTCTTGTGGATGTAGCAGTTGATCAGGGCGGGTGTATGGAGACCTCTCATCCGACGACGCATGATGATCCGATTTATATTATTGATGGCATAGTTCATTACTGTGTAGCCAATATGCCAGGCGTTGTTGCGCTGACTTCCACAATCGCACTGACAAACACAACGCTGAAATACGGTTTGATGATTGCTGATAACGGTTTGGAAAAGGCCTGTAAAAAATCGGCTGAACTTCGAAAAGGGCTTAATCTTTACGGCGGAAAATGTGTGTATAGAAATGTTGCCAATGACTTGCATCTCGACTATACTCCGGCTGAATCAGTTTTGGAGTAGAACTAATGCAGCCCGATAAAATCGACTGGAAAATAATTGACCTTTTGTCGAATAATTATTTATCAAATAATGAGATAGCTCGACATCTGAAAATCTCCGAGGGTACCGTGCGCCGGAGAATAAAGATACTTCAGAGCGAGGGCATTATGCGCATAAAGGCCCTGCTTGACCCGGATGTTTTGGAAAATAAGCAGTTGGCGATTGTAGCAGTTAGTATCGCAAAGGCAAAATTACTTAACAAAAAAGCTCAGCAGATCTCAGAGTTGAAAAATGTCATTTCTGTTTCGATAGTATCAGGCCAATACGATCTGCTGGTTGAGGTACTCGTCGATTCCAATAAGGGGTTGGTGCATTTTTTGACCGAAAGCCTGTCCACAATTGAAGGCATCACCAAAACGGAAACATTTCTTATTCTAAAAAGTTTTGGGAAATTTATTTAGATTTTTCACTTCCTGCAATATCAATGCTGTGTTATTGCGCACTTATACGGTTTCTGTTTTATCAAAAACATAAAAAGAGACAACAGACGTCGTTTATTTAAAAACGCTCCCAAAATCATAGAAGTTGTTTCTGAAATGCACAAAGCTGGGGAAAATTACCAATTTCCAAGCTTTTAAATGAAAAATATCACATTTTACAGTTGAAAAATCTGCGGATAGTGGTAAAAGAACGCGTTCAAGATAATCGTTAAAAGAAAGAGTTTTGTTGAGATTTTTTCGGAGAGTGTTTATGTCTATTTTTAATGGTTTGAATATGAGTATGGGGAATCTTTCTCTGCTATCAAAAGCGGAGACACGTTCTATTTCCGCTGAGAACTTTACTGGTGAAAAAGGTAAAGGCGGTATGGCAACAGAAGGAAGAGGCGCTGTCGCAAGTGAAGATCTTGGCCGCGGCTGGAAGGTGTCACCGTCTGTAATAATTGGAACTGGCGACACATTTGAAATGGCCAACATTGAAGGTCCCGGTGCAATTCAGCAGATATGGTTGACCCCAACCGGTAACTGGAGACATACAATACTAAGGATTTATTGGGATGACCAGGAAAACCCAAGCGTGGAATGCCCCATAGGAGATTTCTTTGCCTGTGGCTGGGGCAGTTATGCTCAGGTTACTTCACTTGCTGTTTGTGTAAATCCTGGGAATGCTTTTAATTGCTATTGGGAAATGCCCTTTAAGAAACGGTGCAGGATGACAGTCACTAATATAGCAGATGAAGAGATGACGCTTTATTATCAAATAAACTACACCCTTACCGATGTTCCAGATAATTGTGCTTATTTTCATGCTCAATTTAGAAGGACAAATCCTTTGCCGTATAAGGAAGTTTATACAATACTTGATGGCGTAAAAGGGTGGGGACATTATGTTGGTACATATATGGCTTGGGGTGTTAATAATAATGGATGGTGGGGTGAAGGAGAAATTAAATTTTTTATGGATGGTGATAAAGAATATCCTACGATATGCGGCACTGGTACAGAGGATTATTTTTGTGGTTCTTACAATTTTGAAAATCGTCATACACACCAATATCAGGAATTCACCACCCCTTATGCAGGGATGCCTCAGGTAATAAGGCCAGATGGATTATACAAATCGCAACAGAGATTTGGCTTGTACAGATGGCACATTACCGACCCTATCAGATATCAAAAGGATTTGAAAGTTACAATTCAAGCTCTGGGCTGGAGAGGTAACGGGAAATACCTGCCCTTGCAAGACGATATTGCATCAGTCGCATTCTGGTACCAAACTCTGCCAACCGCGTCTTTTCCATCATTACCAGACAAAGACTATCTCGAAGTGATTTAGGTTAGGAAAATTTTATGAAAGATAATTTAGAAACGAAATCAAAGGCCTGGTATGCACTCCGGCGAACACTTCCAATGTGGAGCTTTGAAGACAACCTGGCCGAGCTTGTTGAAAAGTGTCCTGAGTATGGCATAGACGAAGTGATAATAAAGGTTGATACTGAGGAGTTTTCTCATGGCATTCCTACCTTTGAATGGCTTGAAAACTATCAATCATATTTATTTAAAACCAAGGAAGCTTTAAATAAAATAGGGGTTGTTTTTTCTATCAATCCCTGGGTTACCCTGGGGCATTGCGAACGTGGTCGTAACTTAACTAAGATATTCGGTGACATGGGTTTTATGGTAGGTTCCGATGGAACTAAATTCAAAGCTCGCGCCTGCCCTCTGTCCGATGGATGGCGTTGTCATACCAAAAAGCTCTGGCAGTTATATGCTCAGACCGAGCCGGATGTTTTATGGGTAGAGGACGATATTAAGACTTTTGGTTATAGTCTGTCGACACAGGGCTGTTTCTGTGATATCCATATGGATAGATTCAGCAAAATAGTGGGACATAAGATCAGCAGGGAAGAGATCGCAGAGTTCGTCTTATTTCCTGGCAAACCTCATCCTTACCGCAAGCTATGGTTTGAATTGCAGAGAGATGTGATTTTAGAGGTTGCTGAAATGCTGGAAAAGACAGTTCATGAGATATCTCCTGAAACCAAAATGGGTCTTATGACCAGCAATCCTGACATGCACAGTCTTGAGGGAAGGGATTGGAGTAGGCTGGCTAAAACTTTAGCCGGGGCTAATCCACTCGTTGTTAGACCCTGCATGGGCAACTATTCAGAAGATTCTTTGCGAGGATTATATATTTCAGGCCATTTACTTAGAGCAACCCAATATTGTCTGCCTGATAATGTGATCATACAAACAGAGGTAGAAAACCTTCCCTTTACCCAATATAGTAAATCCAATAGCTTCACTTTTTTGCAGATGGCTTTTTCTTTTTCACAAGGCTCAAACGGGGTAACAATGAACCTTTTCGATCATTGCGGTACTCCCATGGCATCAGAGTCGTCAACCGGTAAAATGTTAGGCGAGAGAAAAACATTTTTGAACGGTATGGCAAAAAGGTGTTTACCCGGCGGAAAAGGCCTCGGAGTACGCATACTTCATCATACCAAAGCCAGTGAGTATATGGAGCTGGGAAAAAATGCTGATTTTCTTGATTTGCGACAGGATGGTTACGAGTGGCAGCCTGTGCTTGAATCACTTGGTGCCGCTATCACATTTAATGATGATGCTGATGTTGTTGCAATTTCAGGCCAGACCATACGTGCTTTCACTGATGAGCAAATCAGATCGTTTTTATCTAAAGGAGCTTTAATTGACCTCAGTGCGATGCGATGTCTCATTGAGATGGGTTACGAAGAACTTTTAGGCGTTTCTATAAAAAGAGAATTCCCTTTTGAAGAAGAAGCGTTCGCCGCTGAGGAGTTTTTTGATGAAGATTTTGGAGGGAAGCCCCAGACCTATCTTACATTAAACAGCATGGGAAGTCCGGCTGTAGCGGAGTTGTCCAGGCACCATGATGCAAAAGTGCTTTCACGACTGGTCGATCCAGACTGCAAAGAGAAATATCCTTTTGTAACTGTTTTTGAAAACAAAGTCGGTGGCCGGATAGCATTATACCCGATAGATATCAATCAGATTGCAAGTCCGGAATTTCTTGCAAGTCCGGCTTTTCTTAATAGTCACAGACAGAGACAACTCTATAATGTTTTGAAGTGGCTTTCGAAAGACAAGTTACCTCTATTCGTTAGAGGGGCCATATATCCTCTGGCGTTTCGTTCAGACTACGATAAATACACTATAGTTGGCGTTTTTAATTTATGCCTTGATGAATGGCCTTGTTTAGATATTTGTCTTTACGCAGGCAACAAGGAAATTGAATCTATCGATATGTTAAACAGTGCTGGCCAATGGGAAACTCAAAACAATATAGAGCCCCATCAGCACAATGGCAATATAGAAATTAAGGTAAATCAGGCAGTGTCATTTGATCGTCCGGCAATGATATCAATTAACTGGAAATAGCCTAATAAAAAACAATGGCGACATGAACTACACCATATTTTGCGCCAACCGTTAAGGTTTTTTGGCTTTCTGTCTTATCAAAAATATAGAAGGAGAGAATATGTGATCAGATACTGAAAATTGCTTTGCCGCTGATTGCGGACACCTTGGTGATGTGAGCTGGATTTGGGGGAAGGTTCCCCGGAAAATTAATGAATTTCGGCTATTTCGCCGGGAATTTCATATTGAAAAGGTTCCGAGCAATGCGGATTTGTGGTGCTTTGCAGAGTCTCATTATAAAGTTTATCTGAATGGCGAGTTTATTCAATGCGGCCCGGCGCTTTGCCGACCGGACCATCGGCTGCTGGATAAGCACGACGTTTTGGCATTTCTGAGGCGGGGTAAGAACTGTGTCGCTTTTGAGGTGAATTGTCCGGGAATAATGAGTGGAGAGTGGACATTGACCACCCCAGGGCTTTTGGCAGTTTTGAAAATAGACGGGAAAAATATAATTCAATCCGATAGCTCATGGATGACAAAGTGCTGCGGTGGCTGGCGGCATCCGACACAACTAAACAGCTTTTCCGGCGCTTTTGCTGAATGGTGTGTGATGAAAAAAATGCCGAAAGCGTGGAAAGATTCTGGTTTCGATGATTCAAAATGGAATGACGCTGTCGAACTGCCATTTTTTGCGCATGGAAATACTAAAGACCTTGGAGAGAATTATTCGGGCTATTCCACACTTAGACAATATCGAGGGACAGATGTTGTTGCTACTGGATTGAAAAACGGACATATTACGGAAAAGATGCGTGAAGATGCCGCGTCCCACTATACGGCGGTTAGAAACAGGTGGCAGCGTATGATGGGCAAATGGAATCTGAAAGACAATAACGTTCCCCTGGACGACGATGAACCAATGCCGGAGCCGATTGCTTTCAGAGCCGCTCTTGAAACGGCAACATCGGCTCCGATTAATATGATCGAATATCTCCAAACAGATAAGTCGTTTCCGGTAAAAATCAATACCCCGGAGAACAACCATCCCTTTATCATCGTCGATTTGGGCATAGTGCGATCAGGGATGCTGACCCTGGATATCGAAAGTTCAAGCGGTGGTACCGTGGATATCTGTTACGGTGACAAAGTTAAAGATATGCATGTAACGGGCGGAGTTTCGAATTGTGACAGAGTGGAGGTGGCAGAGGGAAGAGTTCGATGGGAAAGTTTTTTCCAAAGAGGCGCACGCTACCTTCAGGTAATATTACGTCAGTTTCAAGATACCGTTACTATTCATGGAGTCGGTATTCGTGAAACGCTTACCCCCATTGCCGTTGAGCAGCCGGCGGTCTTCGAGTCCGACAACAATCTGTTGAATGATATCTGGAAAACATCTGTTAATACGACACGGCTATATATGAACGGTTGCGCGTATGGAGACCCTATACGTGAACGTGTTCATTGGTTTGGTGACGATTCTATGTCCATGCGAATGGCTTTTTATTGTTTTGGAGAGTGGAAAACCTGGCGGCGAGCTTTGGAACTGTTGGCCGAGGCACAACGATCCGATGGTTCATTCCCCGTTATTTCGCCTGGGAATTTTGAAGATTTTAATCTGATTATTGGGTCTTGCTATTGGGCGATAGAGGTAGCAGAATACTTTAATCACACAAACGATATGCATTTTGCTGAACAAATGCTGTCTCACATTAATCGCCATATCGAATACGAGTTGGGCTTTGCGGACGCGGAGGGATTATTGTTTGAGACTGCCGGAAGACGATTTCTTTCCTGGGCGGATGGAGAGCCTCGTTTACCTTTCAAAGAGGGAGAGATGTGGACTTGGCAAATGAAAAAAGCCTGGGGCGACTTTTTCTCTCCGCCTACCCGCGGGTATATTGCAATTATCAACACCTACTGGTTATGGTGTTTGAGGACGTCAGCAGAACTCTGTAAAAAATTGGGACAGGATGATCAGGCAGATCGATATCAAATCATATTTGACAAAGCGTTGCAGGGGTTTGAAGCCCATTTCTGGGTGCCGGAGAAAGGTTTGTATAGGGATAATGTTTGTTTTGATAGAAATGACAAAGCAAATGAACCTACCTATTGCGAATCAACTCTTTTTACGCTCATGCGTGCCGGAATGATTGAGAAGGATAAAGGCCTGAGTTGCCTTAAAACAATTATGGCACCTGACTTTGTCTGTAATCGCACGGCAGGAGGCTTTGAATTAGGCTCGTTGCCGGTATTTCTGCTCGGCGCCGGTCAGACAGACTCTGCTTTACGCTGCTATCTCGATTGCTGGGGAGAACCGGTCAAGGCCGGTGCTACAACCAGCCCTGAGATGTTTCATAGTGTAGGCTCAAGTGATTGTCATATTCATGGCGCCACCCCTGCCCGGGATTTTCTTGAATTTCTGGCTGGGATTCGCATCAAGAAAGCAGGATGGCAGGAAATTCTTTTCGTACCTCCAACCGCTTCGCCGTTGCTTGGCGAATTACGCGCCGAAATTCCCATCTCCGGCAGCGGTCGCATTTGTGTAGAAATCAAAAAAGTTGGAGAAGGAAAGTTCCTCTACAGCTATGAATTTCCAAAGACGGCCAAGGGGTTTATTAAAATTGGCTCCATAACTAAAACCCTGACAAGCAACAAGGGGGAAATTTATTTTTAACTTTCTGCAATAGCGTTTTAATGTTAGTATTGCGGGTCTATGGTTTCTGTCTTATCAAAAATGTGGAAGGGAGAAGGCGGATGCGGTCAAGTACTTAAAATTGCACTGCCGCTGATTCTTAGCACCTCTGCGATGACGATACAACTGTTTGTGGACAGGGTTTTTCTGATGTGGTTCGACCGTGAGGCTATGTCGGCGGCGATGCAGGCGGGGATACTCAATTTCGTAGCGTTCAGCTTCTTTCTCGGCACAGCTACTTATGTAAATACATTTGTTTCACAATATGATGGTGCCGGGCGGGCAAATAGAATAGGTGCGGCAATCTGGCAAAGTATCTATTTTTCGATCATAGCCGGCTTTTTAATGGCTGGACTGTATTTTGTTGCCAAACCTTTGATGACGTTAGTAGGACACGCTGAATCTGTTCGGGCATACGAAATAACATATTACAAAATCCTTGTAATTGGAGCTATGCCGGGCCTTATCGCTGCTTCAATGTCGTGTTTTTATACCGGACGGGGCAAAACATCGGTGGTGATGTGGGTGGCGATTACAAGAACTGTGGTAAACATAATTCTTGATTATGCCCTTATCTTTGGTAACTGGAATATGCCGAGGCTTGGCATGGCCGGGGCTGCAATAGCTACAGTGATTTCGGGCGTTGTGGCCTGTCTGATATATGTGGTGTTGTTCTTTGCTCAGAAAAATCGTCAAGATTTCGCAACAGCAAGTGGCTGGAGATTTGACACGGGGCTATTCACAAGACTTATGCGTTTCGGCGTGCCGAGTGGTGTCCAGTTTATGCTTGATATCTTTGGCTTTGCGATGTTTATAGTTTTTGTCGGCCGAATTGATGCGGTTTCATTCGCAGCTACATCTATGGCATGCCAGATAAATACACTGTCATTTTTTCCTATGATAGGTTTTAGTATCGCGACAAGTACTCTGGTGGGAAGGGAACTTGGCCGTAACAGGCCCGATTTAGCTCAGCGAAGCGCCTGGTCAGCGGCAGCTTTAACAATGACTTATATGGCAATTATCGCGGTGGGCTACTGGTTTTTGCCGCAAGTATTTATGTACCCATTCAAATCACAGGCTGATTTGGCACAGTTTGAAGCGATTAGGCCAATAGTCGAAAACCTTTTATGCTTTGTTGCGATCTACTGCATCTTTGATACGGGCAATCTTATTTTCTCAGCAGCTTTGAAAGGAGCTGGTGACACATTCTTTGTAATGGTCAGCGCTACTCTACTCAACTGGATTGTCTTAGTAGTTCCGAGCTACCTTGCGATAACTTTTCTAAAAGGACACCAACGCCTTTATATGTCCTGGCTGGCATTAACGGCCTATGTTAGTCTTTTGGCTATCCTGTTTCTGTGTCGATTTTTGCATGGTAAATGGAAGACAATGCGCGTCATTGAGATGCCCGTCCCGACGGTCCCCAGTACAATGCCTGCAGTACCGACAATCGAAACAGAATCAATATAAAGCTGAGTGGGTCTGTAAGCCGAGTTTTGTTTAAGGCGATCATTTATCTAGGCCGACTGTTACCAGCCGGCTCAAGCGACCTACCCGCCGGGTTACGTTCGGGCCGAACAACCGGCATACTTGGTCTTGCAGGCGGTGGGGTTTACCCTGCCAGTTCTGTCACCAGAGCCGCGGTGCGCTCTTACCGCACCATTTCACCTTTGCCATTAAAGGGCTACCGCAGTAGCCAACTTCAAGTAGGCTGTGTATTTTCTGTGGCACTTTCCCTCGGGTTGCCCCGGGTGGCCGTTAGCCATCACCGTGCCCTGCCCTGCTCGGACTTTCCTCCGCAGCCAAGGCTGCAGCGATCACCCAACCCACTCAGCAGTTTGTATTATAACCGATAATTGAAAAATTAAAACTATATTTCGATGTGTTTTTTGAATTCGGTATCGTTTGTTTCAGGGAAATCACCACGGAAATGGACCCCCCTGCTTTCAGTTCGCATTTGGGCGGACTTGGCCATAAGCTGAGAAACGGTGAGCATATTCTGGCACTGCCATCCCTGTGGCGAATCGAACACTTTGTCCATTACATATTGTTGCCAGAAACTAATAATTTCCTGCGCCTCGGCAAGCGGTTTGGCAAATCGTGTAATTCCGACATTACGCCACATCAGAGCACGCAGGGAGTTTAGGACATCAGAAGTATCAAGTCTGCTGCGATCGGAGACAGGGATATTGTATTTTATACGCGGTGGTTTGATATTTGAACCGTTGTTCTTGGCATCATAGGCGGCCAATTCGCCGGTAATCTTGCCAAACACCAAGCCTTCAAGCAATGAGTTGCTACCGAGACGGTTGGCTCCGTGTAGGCCTGTCGAAGCAGCTTCTCCGCAAGCATAAAGGTTCTTAATATTTGTTTGGCCAAAATTGTCGGTTTTGATCCCACCTATCATATAATGAGCGCTTGGCCGAACCGGAATTAAATCCTTGCTTACATCAATATCAAAACTGTCGCACAGTTCACTAATAAGAGGAAACCTGTTGGTAAAGTGGTTTTTGTCGAAATGGCGAATATCCAGATAAACATGCGTTGAGCCGGTCTTGAGCATTTGAGCCAGAATTGCCCGGCTAACTATATCTCGAGGTGCAAGCTCAGCGGCAGGATGATAGGCTTTCATAAACGGTTCGTGATTAATATCAAGCAGAATCGCCCCTTCGCCTCGGAGTGTTTCTGTTATTAAAGCGCGGGATGCGCCGGCTATATATAAAGTTGTCGGATGAAACTGCATAAACTCAACATCCCTCAACACAGCGCCGGCTCTATAGGCCATAGCCAGTCCATCCGCTGTGGCTACCTCAGGATTAGTGGTCTCACGGTAGAGCCGCCCTGCTCCTCCCGTAGCGAGGATGGTGTTTTTTGCCCAGACAATCTGT
>CAZOPG010000038.1:0-10075 GCA_964581585.1 uncultured Planctomycetaceae bacterium
GCAGCTTGCTTTTATTCCTGCCGCCAGATTCGGCACCGCGGTGGAAGTTGCCCAGGCCGTTAAGTTCCTGATAGAAAACGATTATATTACCGGTCAAACGCTTAACATTGATGGGGGTCGATCAATATGAAGTTAACACGTGCCAACCAGGTAACAATCCTCAGGCTTCTTCTTATACTACCGTTTGTTATCTGTATGCTAAAGGTAAACGATCCGTCTTTGGGAACCTTAACACGATATGCAGCACTGATAATCTTTTTGTTGATGGCTTTCGGCGATGCTTATGATGGCTACCTGGCACGAAAGAAAAATCAGGTTACAAGGCTAGGCTCCTTCCTGGACCCAATGGCGGACAAACTGCTGATGACCTGTGCCTGCCTACTGTTGGCCTCAACTACGACTGCTGTTAGTGGATTTAAGCTGCCTCCGACAGTCGTCGTACTCATTATTGGAAAAGATATCTTTTTGCTGCTCGGCTTTGTAATACTCTACCTGCTCACATTTAAGGTACGGATCATCCCAGCTGGAATAGGCAAAATCGCCTCTTTTCTCCAGATGTCGATGGTAACCGCTATTTTAATCGCACCGGAAGTATCGATGCTATTACCGGGCTGGATATGGTTTCTCAGGGTACTCTGGTGGTCAGCGGCCGGAACTGCAATTATCACAACACTTATTTACATTCAGACCGGTAGCCATTATATTGAGGATTTTGAGGAAATAAAATGAACTTTAGCCAAATACCAGAAATACTCGAAGACCTGCGACAGGGCAAAATGATTATCCTTGTTGACGATGAGGACAGGGAGAATGAGGGCGATCTGCTCTGTGCCGCTGAGGCGGTAACGGGCGATATAGTCAATTTCATGGCAACATACGGCAGAGGCCTGATCTGTCTGCCGCTTACCGGAGAAAAATGCGACTCACTGGCATTGCACCCCCAGGCGGCAGAGAATACCGCCAAATTGGGCACCGCTTTTACCGTTAGCATCGATGCGGCCGACGGCATTACGACCGGCATAAGCGCTGCCGACCGGGCACGTACGATAAAGGCTGCCGTCGTCGATAACGCCCGCCCTGCCGATTTGGTTAAGCCCGGGCATATCTTCCCTCTCCGTGCAAGAGATGGAGGGGTACTTGTCAGGGCCGGCCAGACCGAAGGTGCCGTTGACCTGATGAGACTGGCAAAAATGAAACCTGCCGGGATTATATGCGAGATAATGAACGATGACGGCACGATGGCCAGAGTGCCGGAACTGCTAAAGTTTTGTGAAAAACACAATCTCAAAATCACCTCGATCGCCAAACTCGTCGAATACCGCCTCCAGCGAGAAAGCCATGTCAAAAGAATACAGTCCGTCTTTTTGCCAACCGATTATGGCGAATTTCAACTTATAGGCTATGAAAGCATGACCAGCGCCGAACCACATCTGGCACTGTGCAAAGGAAATGTTGGTAAAAATGATGAGAGTGGAAACCCCATTATCATTGATGAGCCGGTACTGGTAAGGGTACATTCTGAATGTATGACGGGCGATCTTTTTCATTCTCAAAGATGCGAATGCGGCGACCAGCTCATAGACGCTATGAAAATGATAGAGGCCGCCGGAAACGGTGCCTTGATATATCTCAGACAGGAAGGACGCGGGATTGGACTGGCCAATAAACTGCACGCTTACAAACTTCAGGAACAGGGAATGGACACCGTCGATGCGAATCTTGAATTAGGCTTTATGGCTGATAAACGCGATTATGGCATCGGAGCACAGATATGCAGGGATCTTGGCCTGAAAAAAATAAAAATACTCACCAACAATCCGAAGAAAGTCAGCAGGCTGGAGGTTTACGGCATAAAAGTCGTCGAGCAAATTCCGCTCGAAGTCAAGCCTAGCAAATATAATATCGATTATCTGAGAACCAAAAAAAACAAATTCGGACACATACTCGATAAGGACCTCTAAACTATGACAAGAATAACGACAGTGGTATCTTCTATAATTTTATTATTTATCCTCGGTTGTCAGCCTGCTCAGCAGACATCACCAACCCAAGCCGAGAGCCCCTTAAATGATTATCTTGATTTTGCTCCAGTTAAAATTAAAATTGTCAGCCTGACAGAATTTGTTGATGATTCAAATCTGAAAATCTACATCGACTTAATTGACAAATTCGGCTCTCGTGTAAAATCCCCTGCTGTATTCAGATTTGAGTTGTATGAATACATTGAACGCTCAGCGGAACCAAAGGGGAGAAGGATTTTTCTCTGGCCGGATATTGATTTAACTGACACGTCGGCTAATAATAAATATTGGCGTGATTTTCTGCGTTCGTATGAGTTTACTATGGATATGGATTTTGATCTTGAAAACGGACGAACGTATATCCTACAGGCTTTTTGTCGCACTTCATCGGGAACCAGGCTCACCACAGAAAAACAATTGACCTTTACTAATCGCTGAAAATACAGTTGATTACTCATCTATTTTTAACCCCCCACACCGCAGGGGGTTCTTTAACACCATCACCATGGTAGGATTCCCCTTTCCGTTAGCCCGCCGGTTTATCCGGCGGGTTGTTTAGCCCCGGCAATACTTTGCCGGGGTTCTTTTCAAATCTTAAATTGAGCCACCCTTAAGGTTTGGGGGCGGGTTAACCGAATTAATTCTTTTTAGCCCCCTGCACCGCAGGCGGTTTACTTTTTCCAGTTGTCCCATGCAAATGCCCAACAAAAACCTCATGTTATCAAAATATGGGAAAGATATCTTACGTTATCTACATCGAATATTCAAGAAATTGGTTGTAAATTACATGTGTAGAGACAAAATGGAGACAGGAATTTATTGAAAAAGCCTGTTATTGTGTTACAAAGAACCTTCAAGCCAGTTATCGGCAAGCTCTCTTAAATCATCCCCATTGACATCTCCATCACAAGTAAGGTCGGCATCTCCACAGAGACCACAGGTGATATCTAGCCAGTGCAAAGCAAATTGACTAAAGTCTTTGAAGTTCACATCACCGCTACTATCAATGTCGCTGCGTAAGAACTCATAAGCCCCCATATCTACAATAGGTGGCGTGCTATTACCTGTATCGGCAGTACAGAGATCATCTATGAAGCGTGCGAAACCGTTGAGGTCGAATGGTATTGGCTCTACTGTATTACCATCATTATCAAGATCGTTAGTATCAACAGGAACCGAGTTATTATCGCCAACATCAATACATGGCGAACCGGCCATCAGACGATAATTGCCATCGACCCAGAAGTCATCATTTGCATCAATTGGAGTACCATTGGCATCCCAGTATCCGAAATCAACAAAACATGGATCGGCATTGATAATATTTGAGCCTCCGCTATATCCGCCTTCGATACAACTATAAGTTACATCCGGCGTGGAGCTATAATTGTATATCTGTGGCATGTTCGATGCCATGTTGCCCCAAATTATAGAATTCACCAGTGTCGTGTTGCTTGCAACATTGGACACCCCTCCACCTACGTTAGCTGAGTTCCCGCTGAACGTACAGTTCGTTAGTGTCGGACTACTGGTATAGTTGCGCATCCCGCCGCCATAGCCACCTGAATTTCCGCTGAATATGCAATTGGTAAAAATCGGGCTGCTGTTGTCCTTGTTGTACATTCCGCCGCCGTAATACACAGCATAGTTGCCGCTGAACTTACAGCTAGTCAGAATCGGGCTGCTGTTGTCGTCGTTGTACATCCCGCCGCCGTTGCTGTTTTGGGCAGAATTGTCGGTAAATGAGCAGTTGGTTACAGTAGGGCTACAGTTGTCGTTGTTGTACATCCCGCCGCCATCCTCAGCCGAGTTGTCGGTAAAGGTGCAATTGGCTAGTATAGGGTGACTGCGCCAGAAGTTGTGCATCCCGCCGCCGCCATGGCCACCCAAATTCCCGCTGAATGTGCAGTTCGTCAGCATTGGGCTGCTAATGTATGAGTTGTACATTCCTCCACCTCTGCTAGCCGAGTTTCCGCTGAATGTACAGTTGGTTAGCGTTGGGCTGCTGAGGTTGTTGTATATCCCTCCACCATAGTGATAGGCACCATCCGCTGAATTTCCGCTAAATGTGCAGTTAGTCAGTATTGGGCTACTGTTATTGTTGGATATACCACCACCGGCATAGCCACCCAAATTCCCGTTGAATGTGCAATTGGTCAGAATCGGGTTGCTGTTATTGTTGCATATACCACCGCCGCCAACGCCATAAGATCGGTTTGAGTTTCCGCTGAATGTGCAGTTGGTCAGCGTCGGATTACTGAAGTGGTTATACATCCCGCTGCCATAGTCAGCCCGGTTCCCGCTGAATGTACAGTTGATCAGTGTTGGACTGCTGCTTTCGTTGCACATACCACCGCCATGGTAGTTAGGATTACCATTCTCAGCATTTCCGCCAGTGATAGTAAAACCATCAAGTACGGAGGAACTGTCGAGATTTGCGTCGCTGAGGTGATAGAATATGTGGTAACAGTTGTCACTGTTGTTGCTTGATATACCGATATCTCCACTAAGAATCGTTTTGTTTGCGACTAAATTACGGTCGTTTACGTCGAATGTGTTCGGCTCATTACCAACAAATCCGCCATAAATGGCCACGCCGTTTATCATTCTAAAGTGTTTACCACGGTCGCCTATCCCCAATCCATAATCATATGTCGGCTTATATGTCCCTGCCGCTACCCATATTTGGCTAACATTAGAATCGGAATTGGCATTATCCAGAGCCTCCTGCAACGTGCTGTAGGCATCAGCCCAGTTGGTGCCTGTAGATCCTCCGGTGTTCTCCTTTACGTAAATGGTTTTTGCATAGCAGGGAATTGCTAATAAAAGGATAGAAAAAAAGAATAGTAACTTCTTCATCAGCCTCCTCTTCGAAACAGCAATCTTTTTGGTGTATCACACTGTTTTTGCGAAAAACAGCAACAAAAACGGGATTTCAAGCATCAAACAGCCTACACTACAACGATCCGGTGATTTTACCATCTACCCTCCGACTTGTCAATAAAATTTACCCAGATTAACAAAACAAGGGGCTCTTTTCGGAAAAAACCACAATCATAACCAATCACCAACTGGCAATTGCTCTACGCCATTTCCTATAAGTGAATTTAGTCTTAAACAATTTCTCTTGGCCAACATCTAAGCTGCAAACATACTTTGAAAGCCTTACCATTACTTCTGGTGACACCAGACGTGAAGCCATGCTCTTTTTAGTTTTCCGGCTTGTTGTTGATATAGAGTTCTTTTCAAAGTCAATATCGCTGATTTTTATGGTTGACATATCACCCAATTCGGCTAAACTCACTTGGCTCGACAGATACGGTTAAGATTTACTAACAAGGAGGTAATAATTGGCTTATAATTGCGTGGTTTTAATTAAACAAGTGCCTGATACCAAACGAATTACCGTAAATGCCATGAACGATGACGGCACGGTAAATCGTGGAGCCCTGCCGGCTATTTTCAATCCTGAAGACCTTAACGCTCTTGAACTTGCGCTCGAAATAAAGGATAAATTCGGAGGAAAAGTCACCGCCGTTACGATGGGACTGCCCGCTGCCGCTGACGTACTTCGCGCTGCACTGTTCCGGGGAGCCGACGACGCTGTGCTGGTTACAGACAGGAAATGTGCCGCAAGTGACACTCTCGCAACTAGTTATATCCTCAGCTGTGCCGTAAAAAAACTGAACTACGATATCGTCCTCTGCGGAAGGCAGGCCATTGACGGCGACACCGCACAGGTTGGACCTCAACTTGCCGAAAAACTTGGTATTCCGCAAATTACATACGTCGAAGAGCTCATCGCTCTGGACAAAAACAGTATTACCGCTCGACGAAATATCGGCAACGGCTGGCAGGAAGTCAAATCTCCGTTGCCAGTGCTGCTGACCGTCATAGATGAGGCGAATGAACCAAGAGTCTCCGCGGCCAAAAGGCTGATGAAATTCAAAAAAGCCCTTACTCCAATTGAACTTCAGGCAAAGCAGAAAGAGGCCAACTGCAACATTGACGAAAAAGAGCTTAAAGAAAAAGGGTTGCTCATCAAACAATGGGACCTGGATTATCTCCAGGCCGACTTGAAATGGTGCGGCAGAGATGGCTCGCCCACAAAGGTACACAAGATTAGAAGTGTTGTTCTGGCAGGCAAAGACAGTAGAGAAATTGAGCCTACCGACGAAGCGATAGCAGAGATGATTCACGAACTGATTGAAGAAAAAACGATAAGTTAGGATTCGACTATGATAGAGGTTAACAGGAAGGGCGAGGTCTGGGTTTTTGCTGAGCAGCATGGTGGCAAGTTGGAAGATACGCCGCTTGAGCTAATGAGCAGGGCCAGGGAATTGGCCGATACGCTCGGCGTTAAAGTCGGCGCGATACTGGGCGGCGATAATGTCAAGCCGCTTGCAAAAGAGCTGGTTCATTATGGTGCAGATAAAGTTTATATGCTGCAAAAGCCGCTGCTGGAACACTACCAAACGAACAGCTACGCCAAAGCAATTTACGATTTGATTCACAAATATGAGCCGCAGATAGTACTTTTTGGTGCTACTCCATGTGGACGTGATCTGGCTCCACGCATAGCCAGTGCCGCCAGGGCAGGGCTAACCGCCGATTGTACCGATTTGCAGATAGGCGACCACCGAATCGGGAAAACCGATGAAGTACATAAAAATCTTCTATTGCAGATCAGGCCTGCATTTGGTGGAAATATCATCGCCACAATCATCAATTACGATCGCTGGCCTCAGATGGCAACGGTTCGTGAAGGTGTAATGCAGATGCCTGAACCGACAAACGGCAGAAAAGGTGAAATCATAGAAGAGGATGTGCGTATTACCGCAGACGATCTGCCGCTTGAAATTTTGGATGAGCACAGACGCGAAAAGAGGATAAACCTCAAGACCTCAAGAATAATCGTCTCAGGTGGAGCAGGGGTGGGAAGCAAAGAAAACTTCTCAATGATCTGGGACCTGGCCAACGCCCTGGGAGCAACTCCAGGAGCGACACGCGCAGCGGTGGACCTGGGATTTATCGATCGTGACCATCAGGTAGGCCAAACCGGCACAACTGTTCGACCGAGCCTGTATATCGCTGTGGGAATAAGCGGTGCTATTCAGCATCAGGCTGGCATGAGCCAAAGTCAGAAGATTATCGCAATTAATAACGATCCAGATGCCCCAATCTTCGGTCTGGCACACTATAAAATCGTGGGCGACTTAAAAGAAGTTGTGCCAAAGATGACAAAGGCCATCAAGGCAAGAGCATAACTTGGCAATAGTATAGTTTTTGATAAATGGAATGAAATATGGCTAACTTTTACAGTGATAATGAGGACATTCGTTTTTTACTCAGCAACATAGATTGCGAATTGTTGATTGATATGTTTGAGGAGGACTATAGGTTCTCTAAGGAGTTTGATTACGCTCCGGCCGATCTGGAAGAGGCAAAGCAAAACTATAATTTAGTTATAAATGCCGTTGGTCAGTTGAGCGGGGACTTTATCGCTCCGCGTTCTGAGGACATTGACCGCGATGGCAGCATACTAAACGAAGACGGCTCTGTAACTTACGCAAAAGGAATTTCCGAATCGCTGAAAAAACTAGCGCAGGCAAATGTGATGGGCTTTACCCTGCCGCACCGTTTCGGTGGATTGAATTTCCCAAATATAATCTATTCAGCTGCAATCGAAATCGTCTCAAGGGCAGACGCTTCTCTGATGAATATTTTTGGACTGCAGGGTATCGGCGAAACAATCAATGCTTTTGCCTCCGAAGAAATCAAGCAGAAGTACCTGCATGACTTCTCTGCGGGAAAAGTTACCGGAGCAATGGTGCTGACTGAACCAGATGCCGGAAGCGATCTCCAGTCATGTAAACTCAAGGCCTTTCAGGACGATGACGGCAACTGGTTTCTGCACGGCGTAAAAAGATTTATTACCAACGGTTGCGGCGAAGTACTCCTCGTGTTGGCACGAAGTGAGCCGGACAGAGCCGGTGGACTTGGCCTGAGTCTGTTTGTCTGTGACCGCGGGCCAACCGTACACGTCAGACGCATTGAAGACAAGCTCGGCATACACGGCTCACCAACATGTGAATTATTCTTTGATAACACACCCTGTGAACTCGTCGGCGAACGCAGGAGAGGACTGGCACCATATGTAATGAGCCTGATGAACGGTGCACGACTGGGAATCTCTGCTCAATCGCTTGGAATTGCAGAAGCTGCCTACCGAATTGCACGCGATTATGCAGCCAGCAGAGAACAGTTTGGCGTACCAATCGAAAAACTCCCAGCCGTCGGCGATATGCTTATTGATATGAAAATTGAGATCGAAGCCTCCAGGGCACTGCTTTACGAAACCAGCAGGGTTGTTGACATGGAACTCGGTTATTCAAGGAAGCTCGAAGTAGCCCCGCCTAAGGACAAGGATGAATTCAAAGCAATAAAGAATGAAGCCAGAAAACACAAACGATATGCCAGCATGCTAACACCGATGACAAAGTACCTCAGTTCTGAAATGTGCAACACCGTTGCTTATGATTCCATGCAAGTACTCGGCGGCAGCGGATTCATGCGGGATTATGCCAGTGAACGCTACGCCAGAGACGCCCGTATCACAACCATATACGAAGGAACCAGTCAGTTACAGGTTGTCGCAGCAGTTCGCGGCGTCTGCGCAGGCACAGCCGAAAGATATATTAACGAACTTGCCGGGCAAAAATATGACACCGAACTGAAACCCTTGCTCGCTTCCCTTGCCAACGGAACTGAAACCATGGTCAAAGCCGCTGCATTCGCCAAGGAACAGGGTGCCAACTATATGGACTTGTACGGCAGAGCATTGGTAGATATTGCTATTATGCTGATTAACGGCTACTTATTCTGCAATCATGCTTCCGGCCAGATCGATATGGAAGTACTCATCGCTTCCAACGGCACCGACAATGAAAAAACGATCAGTATGAAAAAACGCAAAGCTATGATAGCTCGCAGATACATTGAGCGAAATGAAAAACTAATTAAGGCCCTGGCCGACAAAATTTTCGGTGGCGACAAATCCACATTCGAGCAGTATGACGCATTGGTTGGCCCAGTACCGCAGGAGTAGAGTTTCTCAATGATACGAGCTGTCATATTCGATTTCGATGGGGTAATATCCGACTCCGAGCCGGCACACTACAAAGCTTTCAACCAGCTTCTGACTGATCACGAAATCCATCTATCCAGGCAGCAATACTATAGTAAGTATCTCGGCACCACTGACGAAGAATTGTTCCAAATGGTTTCGGCTGAATATAACACCGATTATAACGGCACAAGTATTGATGAACTTGTCAAACGCAAGGCCGTCTTTTTTGCCGAACTGATTGAAAAAGAAGACCACATTGTCGAAGGCGTTGCTCATCTTCTGGAGTCGCTGGCAAAAAATAATATACGCATCGCGATTTGCTCAGGCGCCTCCGCTGAGGATATCAACGTCATGCTCAAAGGCTCGGGTCTGGAAAAATATTTCCAGGTAATCGTCGCATCCGATCATGTCCCAAAAGGCAAACCTGATCCTGCCGGCTACACACTGGCACTGGAGAAATTGAACCAGACCGAGACCAACCCGATTCTGCCCAGCCAGACGGTAGCAATCGAGGATTCACACTGGGGAATCGAAGCGGCCGCGGCCGCGGAAATGCACACGATCGCAGTGGCCGGAACTTACACGGCAGAAGAGTTGACTATGGCTGAGATCGTTGTTGAGAATATTAACGAACTTAACATAGTAAAATTTTCAGAGTTTGGAGTTTAGTCCCAAACTATTTATTATTGCCTCGGCCGTATTCACGCTAACAGTTGCCTCAGGATTAACCACTCCCCCTCGTCACCTCGAGCGCACAGGCTGTGTCGAGAGGTCTATTAAACCCAACCACCCACCCACAACCCTATTTAGCCCTGCCATCACCATGGCAGGGTTGCCCAATATATCCGTAAAGCACCTATTTAGCAAATTTTTGTTTGGCCACGGAGTTCACGGAGAACACAAAGGTGTCATTTTTGCCCCCGTC
>CAZOPG010000039.1:0-9738 GCA_964581585.1 uncultured Planctomycetaceae bacterium
TGATAATCCCGGTAACGGTGTTACTAGAAAAGGCCACCTTCATCAGAGAGACACCAAGGACTATAACGAAAATTATCAAAACAGGATGCAGCAGCCCAATCTTGTTAAAAGCTATCCATGCGAGCCACTCTGCCGCTCCGGTTTTGTATATGGCCATTCCCAACGATAGCCCCGAAACGACAAGTATGATTCCGCCCCAGCTAATTTGCTTTTCGGCTTTTTTCCAGGTAAGAACTTCTATGCCGGGTAGGAAAAACAGACATGAACAGCCAATAGCGACAAAGGAAATACTTAGATAATCCACAGCTCCGTTTGTCCATTTCTCAATCAGTGGTGTACACACCCACAAAAATATCGTAAAGACAAATATAACAGCGGTTAGAATCTCCTTGCGTGTAACCGGTCCTATCTGTCCAAATTCTTTGCGTAGCTGTTCTTCAGTGATTCGTAGATTTATATGCTCAATGGGAAAAACTTTTATCAAAATAAACCATGCACAAGGAAGCATAAGAATCGCTGCCGGAAACCCCAAAAGCATCCAGTCGGTAAAAGTAAAATCAATGCCGGCAAGGTCTTTTAGAAAGCCCATTGTAAGCGGATTAGGCCCGCATCCAGCCGGTGTTGTTATACCTCCTATCAACGGCCCCCATGCACAAGATATCATTAACGCCTTGCCAAAATTGCTCTTTCTTGGCTCGGCCCCGGCGTTTTTAAGAATCGAAACACCTATAGGCAGCATTATCGCTGCGACAGCCATATCCGTTACCCAGCCACTAAGCGCAGCACCTACCGCGAGCATTACGAAGATTATAGCCTTTGGCTTATGGCCCAGATGGAACAGCAGCCAGGTCGTCAGTCTTTTTAACAGGCCGGTATTGCTAATGGCCGCCGATAGTATCAGCACTCCAATAAAGAAAAGAATTATTTGATTGCCGAAACCATCTCTGACAAGCTCCTTGAAAGGTACTGCCTTTGTCATAACCAGAGCAGCAATTGCCAGTAAACCTGTAACAGGAAAAGCGATTGCCTCTGTCATCCATAAAATTACCGCCATAGCCAGAACGGCTAAAGTTGCTTTTCCCTGGGAGGATAAAACAATTGTATTGGTATCAGTTTTAATCATGGAAGGCTCCGGCAGGAGCAGGATTAAAGCCAACAGGCTCATGGCTAATATTACATAAATTAATTTTTTGTTCGCAACCAGTTTCATATTTCTATTTCAATCCCAATTGTAATAATTTTTCCTTCGTTGGAATCCCATTATTCGACCACCCTCTTAGTTTGTAATATTCATCCAGCATTAGGTCAAGGTCTGGCTTCGGACAGAATCGGCCTTTAGCGGGGCCATCCGGAATAGGTTCATTCATTGTTCGCCAGGGAAGCGAATCATCTTTACGACTCAAGCCTCTGCGCAGACTTATTAGTCGTTCAAGGTTATAAATCCTTTCACCTATCATATCCAGTTCAGCGGCATCAGTATCCCAGCCGGTAACATAATTAACTGCCTGTGCCATAGTTTCATTGAGTTGTGTTCCAAAGCCTCTTTCCTGGATGAAACGGCACATTATTAAAGAATCACCAACAGCGGTATAGTTTTGGCTGCGAACGTTATATTCTGCCTGTCCGTCAAAGCCTGGATCCTCGTCCGGTACAGGATATTTCGGCCGGGTGTCGTGATGACTGCCGCCGCGAGTGGCCGTCGCATAGCCTAAACTCAATGCGCGAACGCCTCGTGCTGAGTGGCCGGATATTTCCAGCCCCTTGGCACAATAAAGGTACTTATAAGCATCACCGCCAAATTTCTGTGCCAATTTGGCCGAGCCCTGTGCGAGAAGTTTGCCTATGCCTTGTCGAAATGCTGTTGCTTTTATTAGTTTGATGATTTGCTCAGGAGCGGCGAAATCAACTCTTCCTCCGATGTCAGATTCGCTGACTACGCCTTTCTCTAAGCACTCAGCCACGAAAGAAAGTGTAACTCCCATACTAATTGTGTCCATTCCATAGCTATCGCAAAGGCCGTTAGCATTGATGACTGAAACGATATCGCTGTTGTCAAGCATTGGGCCTAATGCGTAAATTGTTTCGTATTCGGGCATCTTAATATCTTTGCCGACAAAGGGGCCGATTGGCACATCAACATTTTTTCCACACGCTACAGGGCAGCGATAACAGGCAATATTTTTTTTGATATAATTTTGCTTAAACTTATCGGCGCCTAGAGAATTGGCAAATTCAAATGTCTCGATTGCGCCATTGTGGCTGCAAAGCGTACCCCTGTTGTTTATCATGTCCACCAAGAACGGTGTGCCAACGTCGGTCAAAACCGCTGTGCCTTCTTTCAAAACGCCTGATTGTTGTTTACGTAATTTGGTCAATTCTTCAGGATGTGCTATTTGTGTTTTCTGCGAACCTTTTGCGACGATGGCTTTTAGATTTTTAGAACCCATCACCGCCCCAATGCCACCTCTACCTGCTGCTCCGGGTCGATGGCCACCTCCAATTACTGAGGCGAAGACAACCAGATTTTCTCCAGCAGGGCCGATCGAAATACTGACAGAGCCCTTGCCTTGTTTTTGTTCTAAAGCCAGGTTGGTTTCCTCGGTGGTCATGCCCCAATAATTTTTGGCATCTTTTAATTCAGCACCGTTTTCTGTTATCGACAGATAGACCGGAACCGCCGATTTACCCGTTATGTATATAGCGTCGAAGCCGGTTCTTTTTTGAGCAACGGCAAAGTTTCCGCCATAATTGGAGTCGGCAAAAAAGTTTGTCTGTGGTGAAATTGCTGCTATATGTCCCCTGCTTGTCCCCCACAGCGGCGTATCCGTAAACGGCCCGACTGTAAATACCAAAGCGTTTTTAGCATCGAAAGCATCGATGTTCGCCTCAACGCCATCATAGATTAATTTAGCGGCAAGACCATTTCCGCCGAGATAGGTCCTGGCGAATTCTTCATCATAGCATTGGGTTACGGTCTTGCTGCTACTCAAATCAATCCGCAGAATTTTTCCATTATTACCAAACACAAATCATCCCTTTATTAACAAAGTTGCTCCAAGACAGAGCAAAAAAACATTTATGACAATAGATAAATATTTCAGTTCCAGCCGCTTTGATATCCTTGAACCGACGAATGTAAATAACGCTACAAATGGAATGTAGGCGGCTCCGGTTGCAACAATCTTTAAATTGAACAGGCCGGCAGAAGAAAAACTTAATACAATTACGATGGTCATCACCGAAAAGATCAGTTGAAGGTTGGCCATGGCGTTGCGAAGAGGCCAGTGCGAATTATAACTGTATAAAACCAGGGGAGGGCCGGGAATGTTGAAGGCTCCACCTAACAATCCGCTTGCGGCACCTGCGAACCATTTAAAATATTTTGCTGAAAATATTTTGCTATATTCTTTTTTCAAAACTGATGTCAGAGAAACCAGCAGTATTATAATACCCATGGATCGAATGATTACCGTTGAATTGAATTTGCTTAAATAAAATGTTCCCAGCGGCACAAAAAGAATAGAAATGATTATGATAACCAAAGTCTCACGGAAGATGATCTCTTTTCTTAGCAACCAGGCGAGGTAAAAGCAATTGGCCGATGCAGCGACAATATCTAATGGGATAGCCGTCTTTGGCCCTATCAATAGCGACAGCAGGCCAACCGACAGCAGGCTGAAACCGAAGCCGCACAATCCGTGCATCATCGCGGCAATGGAAAAGATTATGCCAATCAATACTATGGTCGAAAAGTCTGTCAATGTAATTTCCGTACTTAATGGTTGTAAAGTTTTATTGCTCCATGCCCAGTAAATTTAGAATATTTCCTGAGAATATCTTTTTCTGCGTATCACTTTCAATACTAAATCGTTCCATACGTTCGATATCTTCCTGTAAAATGATATTTATTTTACTGTAATGTACATCGGTTCCAAATATTACTTTGCCAAAAGCTCCCGGCCACCATAGATATTTATCTGCGCCCTGTCTATCCAGTTTTTCGCGCCATCCGCCAGGTTCGCCCGTCAGGTCGACATAAACATTCGGCCTCATCCTGGCTAAATCGGCCGCGTCAACATTCCAGTGGACACCAAGATGAGCTATGATAATTTTGAGTTCTGGAAATTCTCTCGTTACAGGCTCTATTCGCATCGGATGCATATTCCACGAGGAGATGTTTTCGCCGGGAGCATCCTTGCATGCAACGGTGCCGGTATGAAAAAGCACCGGCATCTTATAATCCTGAGCTTTTTGCCATAGCGGAAAGTAACGCTCGTCCTCATAACCTGCTTTTGGCAGGGTAACTTTAACCATCCGAAAACCTTCGTTATAAGCCCGATCAATTTTGTCAGGCCCATCGACACCGGGTCTGATAAACACTGCACCTATAAATCTATCGGGGTGAGCCTTGAATGCGGATTTGACATCGTTATCCGTGCCAAAATCAAAAAGTGGACCAAGACCGCTGACACAACTTTTTTCTATGCCGAGTTTGTCCATCACTGCCAAATGTTTTCTGGCATAGTCAGGCTCATCATAAATATGTACATGTGAATCTACAATTTTCATCACGCCTCATTAGAATTTTGAGAAAACAAATGGTTTTTGAGATACTCTTCCAGGAAATCTGCCGCCCACATAGCTGCTCCGATACTGGTTTTCAATTCTTCAGGGCCAGCAAAAACCACCTCCGGAGCGGGCAGCTTCAGGACTGTCAGTTCATCATCCAGGGTTTGCCTGAGGACTGGTTTAACTATATCTTCATATTCATTGTAAATACCGTTAATTAAAATTAGCGGCAGATGGCATAGTTTAATAAGATTTGCAAGGCCGACGCCAAGAAAACGGGCGCGTTTTTTCAGTTCCTTTTCTAAAGCATTTGCTGTCGTAAACTCCTGAGGTTTCCATGTTCTTCCAGAAGCAAAGACATCCAGACAGCCTCGTCTGCCGCAAATACATTGCGTACCTTTCATATCCAGACGCATATGCCCCAACTCACCCGTGGACATTTTGTCGCTGGTGGTCAGACTGCCGTTAGAATAAATTGATGCGCCTATTCCGTATCTAATCAGTACCGAGATGAAATTTTCCAAACCTCTTGCCATACCTAATTGACGCTCATATTCAGAGACACACGAGACATTATTGGCAACGGTTATTTTAAAACCTAACGTACTCAAAGCTTTGTTTACATCGAAATCTATCCACTTTCCCGGGGGAAGAAAAGCTCGTGTGCTAAAATCCCGCTGTGAAATTACTCCGGGCAAACCAACTCCAAGTCCCACTACTTTAGTCCGGTCTATGCCAGAACTTTGCAATATATTTTCAATCAGTGAGATCCACTGCCTTGTGATTTTCGGTTTCGACCATTCCGGGCCAATCGCTCGTTTGCCGCTGGCTATTATATTTCTTTGGCAATCCAAAAGGCAAGCTCGAACAGCCGTGCCCTCAAGGTCAGTTCCTAAAAAATACGCAATCCCCGGCCGCACTCTCAGTGCTGTGGTTTTACGTCCTCTGCCGGAATTGCTGAATTTAGCCCCTTCTTCGATAAAACCTTTTTTTAGGAGTCGGGTAACTACATGCGTAGCGGTTGCCTTGCTGAGTTTCAGGCTGTTACATAGCTCGATTCTTGACTCGGCACCGCTTGAAATCATATGAGCCAGAACACTAATTTCAGATGTTTTTGCAATCGCCATTTCAGTATTAGTTTAATATAAAACTATTGTTATGTCAAGCACGGTTTTTGGTATTTATTTAAAAAATAGCCCATAAACACTCTATATTGTGGGTGCGATATCGGTTTTCAGAGACAAATTCTCCTTGACATGCTATTAGTTTGGTTATAAATTAAATTCTATTATGCTTGTTATGTAAGTTAGAGAGGACATAAAGAATGAGTATTTATGATAAAAGAGTTGAAGAACTTTCATCCGAGTTGCAACAAAAAATCACTGTGGTAGAAAACCACAATATTCTTAATAGCAGAATCGCCTCTGAAGTGGCAGATATGTTGGAACAAAAACAAGGTCAGATATTGACTGTAATATGTCCTGTTGGGCCACTCGATTACCGATACTTTGCCAGGGAATTTAATGCCAGAGGTCTTAGCTGCAGAAATCTGCGAACCATTAATATGGACGAATATCTTGATAATAATGGAAAACTTATATCAGATAAACATCCATTAAGTTTTCGCAAATTTATGGAAGAAACATTTTTTTCTCTGCTGTCGGACGACAAGAGGCCTTTACCGGAGAATATTATCTTTCCTGACCCTGCCAATCCGGAAAGAGTAACGGAGTTGATAGATTCAATAGGTGGGGCCGATGCTTGTTATGCGGGTTTTGGCATAACCGGCCATGTTGCGTTTAATGACCCCCCGGAGATGACCGGTGAACCTAAAGATTTGGAAAGCTTTCGAAATTGTAAGACACGCAGTGTCACTATTTGCCCAATGGCCCTTGCTCAGATGGCTATGGGCGGGACGAACGGTAATATTGAAATCATACCGCCAAGAGCTGTAACATTAGGAATGTATGAGATGCTCAAATCCAAACAATTTCATTTAACTTTTATGCGTAGTTGGCATGCTGGTCTTTGGAGAAGGGCACTTCTTGGGCCGGTAACAAGTGGCTTTCCAGGTTCTCTGTTGCAGGAGTATTCTAACCTGAAAATTACAATGACAAAACTTGCTGCCGAGTTGCCGTTAATCAATACGGCACAGGCGAAGGGAGAGGAAAAATGAAATTTATACCCGCTAAACAATTAGTTGCTGACGCTCAAAAAAGAAAATACGCGATACCCGCTCTTAATTCTAATGGTGGAAGCTATGATATTACACGTGCTGCTTTGGAGACTGCTCAGGAACTCAGGGCGCCTTTAATACTCCAGGTATATGAGCCTAACTGCAAATATCGAGGTTTCAACTATTTTGTTAATCAGGCAAATTTTCTTTGTGATGAGTTAAAGATCACTGTGCCAGTAGCACTGCAGGTTGATCATGGAAAAAGCCTTGATTCAGCCCTGAATGCAATGCGTGCTGGCTTTACTTCTTTTATGTTTGATGCTTCACATTGCCCACTTGAAGAAAATATAGCAAAAACAAAGGAGGTCGTTCACGAGGCTGCCAAATTTGGTGTTTCAATAGAAGCAGAGGTCGGCTATGTAAAAGGCAATGAGCCTTCACAGCAAAAACTTATTGGCAGGATTGAAGTTCCCATCGAACCGACTATTCCACCAGCAAAAACTACTGTTGATGAAGCTTTGCGTTTTGTTGACGAAGTAGATGTTGACATGCTGGCTGTCTCAATTGGAACAACTCACGGTGTGTATCAGAGGCAGTGCAAGATAGATTTCGACCTTCTTGCCGCCCTGGCAGAGGCGATACCGGTTCCGCTCGTAATGCACGGAACTTGTGGGATTTCTATTGACGACATTAGCAGGCTCAGCCGGGTAGGTATGGCGAAAGTTAACTTTGGCGAGCCTTTCCGCTTTAACTATATCAAATATTTTAATAAACTGACGGACGAAATGGAACACCTCTGGCACCCCTGGAAGATTATGCAAGAAGTTAAGAACCAAATTAAAAACGACATGCAGGATTTAATCAAAGCCCTTGGCGCTGCCGGCAGAGCCTGACAGGCGGGCAACTACCCTTCCCTTTCCTGCCCTAAAATTTGTGTCTCAGCGGTTAATGATACGGCAATTGTTGGGGCAACACCTTGTTTTCAAAAGAAATATAACGATTTCGCCTAGAATAGTTCTGTTTTAGAATATCTTTTTTAAAAAACAGTTTGATAGTAGAACATTTTTATTATAGAATCGTATATAGAATTGAAGCTTAATTGAGAGGTGTACTTATGAGTCAGGAACTCGGAAAAGCCATTCAGGAACTGAGTTTAAGGATGCGGATGTTGAAAGTTTCTCAGGAGGACAGGTCAAATCAGGAAGAGCTGACGGACAGGGATGTTATGATATTAATGCTGCTCAATGACCGAGAAAAAATGACGGTATCCGAGATTGTCGCTGCCGACGCAACTGCTAGCAGCAGTACAATATCAACTGCAATAACGCATCTGTGGCGGGACAAAAAAATGGTGTCCAAAACGATTAGTCCCAAAAGCCAGCGGGTAACCATCGTTGAGCTCACTGAGAAAGGGAAAAAAGCGGTTGAAACTGTATTAGAGCAGCGGAGCGAACGTTTTGGATCACTGCTCAAGGCAATTCAGGTAACTGATGATGAAGAACAGATTCTTGTAAATGTTTGCAGACGTGCGTCAAAATTTATGGACAAACACTTTGGTTTTCGTACAAACAATAGCGGGACTTAGAAGTAAATATTAGCTCGAGCTTGGCATATAGTGCTTTTTAATGTCACAAGATATAACGGGCCTGCCCGTTATAGAAAGGAGGTGCATTATGTTAGCTCTTAACAGTAAGAAAAAAAATATCATTGCGGGATTATTGATTGTAGCTGTTAGTTGTACAGTTCTACTTGCCGACAGCAGAGGGTCGAGAAACCGCGGCTCAAGAGCAACACGAGGTTCGAAGCAATCAATAAGAGAATCAGGCAGAACCACAAGAGTAGGCCGGGCACGAAATCGCTCTACCAGAGAATCGAGAGCCGGTTTCCAGGTTAGGGCAAATGTCAATAGTCATCGGCCACGAGCCAGAACCCAAATTAACAGAGGCAATCGCACCGGTAATATTGGAGTTAGCTTTGGCAACACAAGGCGTTCTGGGATACGAAATCGGAAATACAATCGTACTAGTCATGGCCGCTCATACTGGCGAAACCATCGACGACAATTCAGGAATAGAATGGGGAATTTTATAATCTCCTATAGCAGCCCCAGCTTCAAGCTTCGATATGCTTATCCGTATCATCGCCGTAAAAATGTGTTCATCAGCTTGGGCGGTCGTTGGCCGATAGGGTACGGGCACAGGCGTTATTTCTGGTATAGCCACTATCCTATTAGTAACAACTACTACACTTACAATTATAACGAACTGGCCGCGTTACCCAGTCCCGAAAAAGGATCAGAGCCACCGGGACAGGAGACATTGGCAGACAGATTTTTTGATGAGGGTGCTGTAGCATTCGAAGCGGGCAACTTTTACATGGCCTCAGAAAAATTTGCCAGGGCAGCCGAGCTGGCACCGGGAGACATAGTAATCCCATTTGCTCATACCCAGGCTCTTTTTGCCAATGAAAAGTATGAAAGGGCAGCTTCGATTCTTCGTTCAGCTCTTCTGAAGATTTCACCTGAGGAGCAGGGAATCTATTTCCCTCGCGGGCTGTATAATAATGAAGCTGCATTGTCGGCCCAGATAGACAAGCTCACTGAAAAAAGTGAATTTTATTACGGAAATTTAGATTTACAATTGCTGCTTGGCTATCAGTTGTTTGGCGTTAATGAAGTTGACAAATCGATTGTGCATTTAGTCCAGGCAGCCAAAGACCCGAAAAACGCTGTTGCAGCTGAAATACTGCTTAATCTTTTGGGAAAATACGAAAGATAAAAGATTTTGAAGAATCAAAGAATCGTGGATCCATCGCGGCATGTGGGTTTCCGGGTGAGTTAATACAGGTAAACAAGAGAGGTAAGTACCTCTGTTTGGAAGTTGGTCTGCGTAAACCATTGCAGACCAACTTTTTTGTTGACTCACGCCGAAAGATAAATTAAACTATCTCTCGGTGATTTCAGTATCTTACGGCATTGTACAACTGAAAAAAAT
>CAZOPG010000040.1:0-9729 GCA_964581585.1 uncultured Planctomycetaceae bacterium
CACAGGCAATCTCTGTCGCTAAATCTAACAGCAAAATTGAATGGCAAATTCCGCCGGCCTATCCCAAAAAGCTTCGCGACCCTATGCAAATCGGCTTGGCAACCGCCGCTTACAATAATGCCGGTGGATTGGTCATAAAGGGAATTGTTCATAGCGAAGATAATCCTTCTGTGATTATTGGTAAACAAATCCTCCACAAAGGTGAACAAGCCTATGGCGCAACTATTTTAAATATAAGTAAAAACAGTGTTACATTTGAAATTAACGGTAAAACATGGACACAAAAGGTTGGTTCTTAAAAATAATTTGTATACGATTTTAGAAAAGGAGAAATCATGAACACTCTTATAAAATTCAACCGATTACGCTTTTTTGTTATTTCCGCTTTTGTAGTGCTACTTGCCTCTTATGTTGCTGCCAAAGAACCTGATGCTGGGTTAATCAAAAATTCACAGACACTCAAAAAAAGTGAGGTCTTAACAAGTGTTGAGCAGCGAATGCAGAAAAATATAAGTGTAGATTTTAGTAACACCCCTATCGATGAGGTATTAAGGGTAATGGCCGAACAGGCAAACGTTGATATCGTCAAGAGCCCGCAAGTGGTTGGAAATGTAACCGCCACTCTTACTGATATTCCGCTGCAGGAGGCATTGAATAATATCCTTGTGGCACATAACTACGGATATGTAACGACCAATAACATGATAAGAATAGCTCCTGCTGATCAACTTTCCGTAAACGCCGAGAGGTTGGTTAATAGAATTTATCGAATTACTTATGCAGATGTTATCGAAGTTGAGAAGGCTTTGAAGAAGTTTATATCAAAAAATGGTTCACTATCTTCTAATTCCGGCACAAGTAATATAATTGTCACTGACAGTGAAAGCAAAATCAAGGCCATAGATACATTTATTAATGAGGTCGACCGCATAACACCGCAGATACTAGTAGAGGCAAGAATCTATGATATAACCAGCAGAGATTCACTTGACCTCGGAATTACCTGGTCAGCAGGACGTGTTTCAGGGAAAAATAACCCCTTTATTGATGGCGCTTTTGGTTCTGGAATTTCAAAATCAGCTGGCACGACCGGAACTTTAAATTTCGGCATACTTAATAAAAGCCTTGATATAGATATTTTGCTAACCGCGGCGCAGGAAGAGGATTGTGCCAAACTCCTTGCAAATCCGCGAATTCTTGTACTTGATAATGAAACTGCAAACATCAAGATCATCTCTGAGATACCTTATCAAGAACTCACACAAACCTCAGGCGGAGGCAACATCGGAACAACCGAATTCAAAGAAGTCGGTGTTGAACTTGAGGTTACACCACACGTAACACGCGATGGAATGATAAGGTTGCATTTAATACCAAAATTCAGCGTTGAGGTTCGTAGCGTCAATCTCATAATACCCCAGATTGGGGTCGATGCTATCACAAGCCCCCAGCCCGTCATTGACTCACGTGAAGCCGAGACAATAACGTTAATCAAAGATGGCCAGACTGTTGTAATAGGTGGCTTGCGAAAACAGGAGGCTAAACAAGAAAGCAGCAAAATACCCATGCTTGGCGATCTGCCAGTTATTGGCGGCCTATTCAAGTTCGAAGGAGAAGAAAACACTGTCAGTGAGTTGGTTATTTTTATAACTGCCAGGATTATCCATCACCCAACCCTCAACGAAACCGAGACTGAACAACTGGAAGCCACCGAAATTTGTAGTCCGAAATGTTCTCCTACAAAAGTGGGGCGATGCAATGAATAAATCAAGAATAAGCTTGTTTATTTTAAAATGGAGGTTATAGCATGGCAAATTTAGGGGCTATATTAGCCAGAGCGGTGGAAATGGGCGCCAGCGATGTACACATCAATGCTGAAATGCCGCCGATCGCCAGAGTGAATACTGAGCTTGTCAGCATGGTGTTCCCTGTCATTACGGATGAAGATGCTAAGGAGATGGTTTCTGAAATACTTGGAAAAGACAAATTGAAAAAATTTAAAGAAAACAAAGATATTGACCTTTCAATTACCATTGGGGATGAGCATCGGTTTCGCGTTAATATTCATTATCAACGCGGCACTATAGCAATATCTTTTAGAGTAATTCCTAATCAAATTTCTTCAATAGATGACTTAAACCTTCCGCAAATTATTAAAAAGCTCACCGATCTTCCAAGAGGATTGATTTTGATAACAGGCCATGCCGGTGCAGGCAAAAGCTCAACACTTGCCGCCATGATAGACTTGATAAATTCAAAATATAAAAAAAGAATAATCACCTTAGAAGATCCCGTTGAATATCTTCTCAAAAATAAAATGAGCATGATAGAACAACGTGAAATCGGCTCCGATTGCCCGAATTTTGCTTTCGGCTTAAAACATATTTTAAGGCAGGACCCAGATATTATCATGGTTGGTGAAATGCGTGACATTGAAACAACCAGCGCTACCATCACCGCTGCAGAAACAGGCCATCTCGTCTTAAGTACTTTGCATACTATCAATGCTCCTCAAACCATTGAGCGAATCATAGACATTTACCCTGCCGATCAACAGAATCAGATTCGGACAATGTTGGCGAACACATTGCAGGCTGTTGTCTCCCAGACATTGTGCAGTCGAATCGATGAGAGTGGGATGGTCCCATGCACAGAGATTTTATTGTGTACATCAGCAGTAAAGAACTGTATTCGTGAAAATAGAATATACGAGATACCAAACATCATTGAAACATCCAGCAAATTGGGGATGCATAATATGGACAAAAGTATAGGTCATCTGTATTCTGCTGGGTTTATAAATAGAGAAGATGCTATTATGAAGTCAAGCACTGGAGAAAAGCTGGAGAAAATGCTTATATCTGATTTGTCTTGAGCAGAGCGATGCCGTGCTTTCCTCAAGAACATCTTAACTGTTTGGCTCAAAGGACAGCAATTCATACTCATTGAGTTCTACAATATGGACAATGCCCAAGAAAGATAGTGCCAGGGCAAGCCTTTAACACTCGCCGCAGATGCACTATCGGCCTCTAATCCAGACAAGCCTACTCGGCTAAGCCGTCAGAGCTAAGTAGTTGGAAATACTTTATTTGAGCTCAAAAACAAGATGTTTTTGTCTGCGCAGCAAAAAAGCGGGCGATGGGAATCGAACCCACATGGCCAGCTTGGAAGGCTGGGGCTTTACCATTAAGCTACGCCCGCAATTTATCCTGCTACTGCGAGCCAAGATTGTAACCGGCGAATAAATTCAAAGCAAGTGTAAATTTGCTTAAAAGATACGCACAAAAAACAAGAAATTCAAGGGTTGGATTGCAAAGCTGTCTGACGCAAGGCTTTCTGTGGCGTTGATAACTCCTTGTCTGTACAAATGTTACCAGTGTTTTTGGAAGTTTAAACAGAAAAGTCTTGCAAAAGTCGTTTTGGCCGCTACAATCACGGGTTCCGGTTCAGTATGTGGACTGGGAAAGTATGGAGTCAAGACAGTGTATTGTATTGGAAATTAGTGGAAAGGAAAATTGGTACAGATGCTTACAAAAGAAAAAAAAAGTGAAATTGTCGATGAGTTCAAAACGGGAGAGTCTGATACAGGCTCCTCTGAAGTGCAGATAGCATTGTTGACTTCACGAATTAATGAACTTACAGATCATTTCAAAGCTCACCCCAAAGATCACGCATCCCGAAGGGGATTGTTGAAGATGGTCGGCAACAGAAACGCATTGCTTAAATACGTAAGAGGTAAAGATGTCAATCGGTATCGCGGGATAATAAGCCGACTTGGTCTGCGTAAATAAGCGGTTGTTTTTGGCCGAATTATTAAATGTCAGTAAAAATCAGAGAAAAGAAATGCGAAAAGGAAAAGTATGAAATGTGCAGATAGTGTCCGCAGAGTGGAAAGAAAAATTGGGGAAAATGTATTAACTATCGAAACGGGAAAGATTGCAAGGCAAGCTCACGGGGCTGTGGTAGTTAGCTATGGTGATTCAATGGTTCTTGTAACCGCGGTAACAGCGGCTCCAAGATTTGATGATATCGATTTTTTCCCGCTGAGTGTTGAATATCGTGAGAAACTCAGCGCAGCGGGTAAGTTCCCCGGAGGGTTTATGAAACGTGAGGGTCGTCCCAGTACCAAAGAGACGCTGACTTCACGAATGATCGACAGGCCAATTCGGCCATTATTCCCCGACGGATATTTTGAGGAAGTTCAGATTATCGCAAATGTTATCAGTGCCGATAAGGAAAATGACCCGGATGTCCTTGCGATGATCGGTGCCAGCGCTGCCCTCAGTATAAGTAAGATTCCGTTTATGGGCCCGCTTGGCGCATGCCGAGTCAGCAGGGTTGATGGCGAGTTTGTTCTGTTCCCAACGCATACACAGCGTGAAAAAAGCGATTTCAATCTCGTGCTTGGCGGTCGTGCCGAAGCTATCAACATGATAGAAGTGGACACCAAAGAAGTTGACGAGGATGTTATTGCAAATGGTGTGGCTGAGGCTCACAAGGCCGTTGGACAGATATGTGAATTGATCGATGAACTTCGTGAAAAATGCGGCAATATTGAAAAGGAAATTCCTGAAATCGAATGGGATGATAATCTTCTCGATAAAATTAAATCGGAAATTGAGGGTAAGGTGTCGGATGCTTTTGGAATTCAAAGCAAGGCCGATCGCAGTAATACTCTGAAGACGATTAAGAAGGACGCTATTGAGGCGTACTGCTCGGATGCCGATGGCAAAGAGGCGAAATGCAGCGTTGCCTTGTTCAAGCGAATGTTTGACAAGATTCAAAAAGGCGTTATCCGTAAACTTATCATGGACGGTAAGCGTCTTGACGGCAGAGGTTATAAAGATGTTCGGCCTATATCCTGTGAGGTTGGACTTTTACCGCGTTCACATGGCTCGGCGTTATTTACGCGGGGCGAAACTCAGGCGTTGGTATCGGTAACTCTGGGAACTATGCGTGATGAGCAAACTGTGGACGGCCTGCTTGAAGAGTATGGACAGAAGTTTATGCTGCACTATAATTTTCCCCCTTCGTCGGTTGGTGAGGTAAGACCTATGAGAGGTCCGGGAAGAAGAGAGATCGGTCATGGAGCACTTGCGGAAAAGGCGCTTTCACAGGCGATGCCCCCGGTCGAAAAATTTGCTTATACCGTAAAGATAGTATCTGATATTACAGAGTCTAACGGGTCAAGTTCGATGGCTTCTACATGCGGTGGATCGCTTGCTCTTCTCGATGCCGGAGTTCCAGTTGTGAAGCCGGTAGCGGGCATTTCAATTGGTATGGTTTCGGAAGGTAAGGATTATAAGCTGCTAACCGACATTCTCGGTGATGAAGATCATTTCGGCGATATGGATTTCAAGATAACAGGTACAGTAGACGGCATAACGGCTATTCAACTGGATATTAAAGCTGAAGGACTTGAGCACAATATTATGGTCGAGGCACTTGCTCAAGCAAAAGTGGCCAGACTTGAAATCCTGGAGACCATGGAAAAAACGATAAGTCAGCCAAGAGAAAGTATGAGCCAATATGCACCGAAGATGATCAGCATCAAGATCAACCCCGAACTTATCGGCAAGATCATCGGGCCTGGCGGTAAGGTTATCAAGGGTATTCAGGAAGAGACCGAGGCCAAGATAGAGATAGAAGAGGACGGCACGATATTTATAAGCAGTGTCGAAGGCGAAGGGTACCTTAAAGCTAAGGATATTATCAAAGCAATGACTGAGCCGCCAGAAGTTGGGCGGATTTACAAGCAGTCAAAAGTTGTTTCCGTTAAAGAGTTCGGCGCATTTGTCGAAATTATTCCGGGCATCGAAGGGCTTTGCCATATCAGTGAGATTAGCAACGACTTTGTCAAGAACACCGAAGATGTCTGTAAAGTCGGCGATAAAATAGACGTGAAACTATTGTTGATTGACGACCAGGGAAGATTCAAATTGTCGCGTAAGGCAGCTATAATTGATGCTGAAAAGAACGACAAATCGGAAACTGAAAACGACAAGTAATTCAATCCCATAATCAGAAGTCAGGATTGATATAGAATCCCGGCCTATGGATGACGGCGATATTGTTGAAATTGTGACGAAGAAAGAGGCCCAGATCAGACGGCAAAACCGGGCCGTACTGATCATTCAGCCCGGGGCAATTGGGGATTGTGTGCAGACACTGCCTTTGGTGGAATTCTTGAAGAAGTCGCTCGGGGTGGGCTCTGTGCGAATGATGGGACGGACAGACTATATCGATATTTTTTGCGGCAGGACATCTATCGATAGAGTCCGATCTATTGACTCTGTCGACCTTCATAAATTGTTTGTAGAGCCGAATAATTTTGAACTTACTGACGACGACTCATTGATAAATGATTTTGCCGGTTGCGAACATATAGTTACATTTCTGAAGGATTCAGGCGGCAGCTTTGAGCAGAACCTGATTTATACGGCTAATTGCAGTAGCGGCTGTGAAGTTACCACGCTAAAATTGAAGCCGAACCCGGATTCCAGAGAGCCTGTGAGTAATTTTTATATCCAGCAATTTATCAATGACAATCCTGGATTGGATTTATCTTCCGAGTTTGAACTTAACAGGCCTTTTATAGATGCAAGCCAGGGAGATATTTTCGCTGGCAAAAAACTGTTGCAATCGGCCGGCTGTGATGAAACAAAAAAAACAGCAGTGATCAGCGTCGGCAGCGGCGGAAAACATAAGTGTTGGCATCTCGACAATTTTTATTCGATGGCTGATTCGCTTGTTGACAGAGATATTGAGGTTTTGTTTCTGCTTGGGCCAGCAGAGATGGATAGGCTGGATAATAGGGAACTTGACAGGCTGGGCGTTGTGGGACGATGTCTCTGGAATTTAACATTAACCGAAGCTGTCCAGCTTATAAGTTGTTCGGATTGTTTTGTCGGCAATGATAGTGGTGTTACTCAACTGGCAGGTGCACTTGGAAAAAAAACGATGGCGATTTTCGGACCAACAAATGCGGCGATTTACCGTCCGCTTGGGCCCTCGGTGAAAACGATTGAGTTTGAAGATTATGAATTTTCCCAGCCTTCATCGAGTGCCACCCGAGCGGTGCTCGCCGATGTACTGCTGTTTTTATAGCGGATTGACTATATTTCAGTAAACCTTATAATTAGCTCAAATGGAAGATGAAAATAATATATTAGGTTTGATTGCCGGTGGTACGCGATTGCCGTTTCTTGTGGCCGATGGAGCGAAGCGAGCTGGAATGAAAGTTGTCTGCGTCAGTCTCGGTGGTACTGCTGAGGCGAGTCTGGCAGAGCATGTGGATGTTTTCAGCAAGGTTCCGCTGGCGAGGATTGGCGTCTGGATTCGCCAACTGAAAAAGCATGGCGTAAAACGGGCTATTATGGTCGGCAGGGTTCCCAAAGATAAGCTTTACACACGCTGGCGAATAATACGCAATCTGCCTGACTGGAGAACGCTGAGAATATACTACTGGCGGCTTCGCAAAAATGATAAAAGAGATGATAAACTTTTGGGAGCATTGGCTGACGAACTGGCCAGTGGAGGTATAGTTTTGGAGAATTCTACAATGTACTGTAAAGAATATTTTGCAAGTAAAGGAGTGATGACAAAAGTTCAGCCGGGTGCGAATGTCAATGAAGATATTGAGTTCGGCTGGAAAATTGTTAAAAAACTCGGCGAACTGGATATCGGCCAGGCTGTGTCTGTAAAAGAAAAGGCGATAATGGCGGTCGAAGCAATTGAAGGAACGGCCAGTATGATAGAAAGGACGGGAAAGTTTTGCAAAAAGGGAGGCTGGACTCTGCTTAAAGCGGAAAAACTTAAACAGGATCCACGATTTGACGTGCCGTGTGTCGGACCCGATACAATAAGAGGTCTTGCGGAAAACGGGGGCAAGTGTCTTGTTGTCGAGGCGGATAAAACGCTTATTATCGACAAGCCGGAAACAATTGCACTTGCAAACAAACTTGGTATCGCTATCGTTGGTTATTAACAGAAATGAATTATAACAATTTTAAAAAAATACGTATGTACGGCTGGCGGGTATGGCTTTGTCGGAATTTTTATCAAAGTGGAGCCAGCGGTCTGGTTGAAGGCATTGATGGCCGCAGAAGTGATTTTCTCAAAGTTCCTTCTTCAGCTTTTGCGAATGTGTTTAAGTGCAGGCTTTCTTTCAAGGATACCATCCACAACGTTTACTTGAAGCAGTATCTTCATCGTTCGTGGCTGGATTTTGTGAAACATCTTTTTCGCAACAGCCGGGGCATGCGAGATTTCAGGGCATCACTAATGCTGCAACGCAACGGCTTTAATACTCCTGATCTTATAGCTATTGGCGAAAAACGCCTTGGACCGTGCTGTATGAAAACGTTTCTTATTACCAACGAACTCACCGGAGCTAGACCCATTCATCAGATTGTCGCGAATTTGGGCAGAGACTCTTCCGAGCAGGGAGAAGCAGAAAGAAAAAAATTCATCCTCTCCTTTGGCCAAACTGTTGGAAAGATGCATAATGCGGGAATTTTTCATGGCGATTTACGTCTTGGTAATATTCTCGCTGAAAAGAGCGAAAACGGTTGGGAGTTTTTCTTTCTTGATAATGAGCGAACAAAAAAATATTCTCGCATCCCAACTAAACTGCGTCGAAAGAACCTTGTGCAACTGAATATGATAGGTAATAGCGTAACTGATCGCGACCGTTTGCGATTCTTCGCTTCCTATACAGCTAAAAATCGGTCAATGCAATCGAAAGAAAAAGAGCTTGTTTTGGCTGTTATGAAAAAAACTGCGAAACGTAAGTCTTGCTAAAACTGGTTAAGGAAACGAAGGTCGTTTTCAAATAATAGGCGGATATCGGTAATTCCGTATTTTCGCATTGCCAGCCGTTCTATTCCAAAGCCGAACGCCCAGCCGGTATACTTTTCCTTGTCAATTCCGACTGCATCGAAAACGTTCGGGTCAACCATGCCGCAACCACCGACTTCCATCCATTCAGATTTTCCATCTTTATCAGTCCATAGCAGATCGACTTCCGCACTTGGCTCGGTGAATGGGAAAAAGCTGGGCCTGAGCTGCCATTTAATTTCAGGGCCGAAAAAGGCATGAATGAACTGGTCGATAGTACTTTTCATATCAATCATTGAAATGTTCTCATCGACGACCAAGGCCTCTATTTGATAGAACATGTACATGTGCGTGGCATCTACGGTATCGGGCCTGTAAACTCTGCCCGGCGCAACAACGCGGATAGGCGGAGCGGTGTTTTCCATTACGCGAATCTGTATGGTTGATGTCTGAGTTCGCAAAAGGGTGTTTTCGTCAATATAGAAGTTGTCAGCCGGGTCTCTTGCGGGGTGCTCAGTGGGGATGTTAAGTGAAATAAAATTGTGCTGTTCATCCTCAACCTCCGGGCCATAAGCGATACCGAAGCCCATTCTTGCGAAGATTTCCAGCAATTCGTTTATAGTCTGAGTGATAACGTGGGGGCGGCCGGCTTCTATTCTTTGGCCGGGCAGGGTAACATCGATGAGTTTGTCGGTTTTTTTGGTTGTTGATGCTAAGCTTTTTTTTGCGTACTCAAATGCATCAGTTATCTGGCTCTTAATTTTGTTGGCTAACTGCCCTGCCTGTTTTCTTTGTTCTGGCGGCATTTTTCCAAGCTGGCAGATTACACAAATGCTCAGCCAGCTTGGCAAAATGCCGCCAGAACAAAGAAAACAAGCAGGGCAGCTAGCC
>CAZOPG010000041.1:0-9721 GCA_964581585.1 uncultured Planctomycetaceae bacterium
CGAAGGCCAGGAAGAAACTGAAGACATAATTATCACAAGGGCAAGAATAATTGTTCCAACCATTCGCGGCTGGCAGAGAGCTGAGAAGGGTCAGTGGCAGTATATGGTTGATCTGGAAGAGAAGATAGGCTATGTGAGAATAACGAATTTTTCCGGCTCAACTGTCTCAGACTTTGAAAAAACCATTCGCAAAATTGAGCAGGAAGGATTGGACGCCTTAATTCTGGATCTTAGATACAATTCCGGCGGATACCTTCAAGCCGCTGCCCAGATAACTGATGTCTTTATTGATAAAGGCATTATTGTTCAAAGCAAACCGAGATTTGGGTATCGCAGCATGGAGGTGGCACATAAAAAGGGCACCCACCCTGGGTACCCGTTAATTATATTGCAGAATTCCTCCTCCGCCAGTGCCTCTGAGATTGTCGCCGGTGCTTTAGCCAGCCATAATCGTGCGATATTAGTTGGGACGAGGAGCTACGGCAAAGGAACCGTTCAGACTATCACAGATTACCCTGGCGGCGGCGCACAGCTGAAGTACACAATGGCGCATTACCTGCTTCCGGGCGATAAAAAAGTGAAGAGCCGTTATGAGATGGAAAAACTCGGCCGGAAAGACTGGGGTATTGCTTCGGATGTTGAAGTTAAGTTGAGAAGCGATGAAATTAAAGGAATGTTCGATATACAGAAAAAAAATGATGTGCTTTTTAAAGCTGACCACAACAATAATCATTCTCAGGCAAAAAGATATACGATTGAAGAGACGCTGCAGGCTGATGCACAACTGGCCGTGGGAATTCTTATTGCCAAAACGAAGTTGATTGAGCAAAAGCATAAGAAATAACGCCAACGGAAGGGCCGTTTTGACAAAGCAGGAAAAGACAAGCAAATTAGAACAGCAAAGGGCCGAAAAGCTGGCCCAGATTAAACAGATGGGTATTGACCCTTATGGCCAGAGGTTCGATGACAGCGAGTCTGCCGCGGCGATAAAGGATAGATTTGAAGATGACAACCAGGAGCAAACAGCTAAAACTGCCGGCAGAATAGTTCTGCTGCGTGATATTGGCAAGTTGATATTTATCACGCTGCGCGACAGCAGCGGAACGATCCAAATCGGACTCAGCAAAAAACTGCTTCCAGAGCAATGGGACTTTGTGAAGCTGCTGGAGTTGGGCGATATAATCGGTGCCGCCGGTGGGCTTGGAAAAACAAGAACCGGAGAGATCACCATCTGGGTCGAACAGGTTACACTGCTTAGTAAATCGTTAATGCAGCCACCCGAAAAATTTCACGGCCTGAGCGATATTGACATGCGCTATCGCCAGAGATATGTTGACCTCTGGGCAAACGCCGAAGTAATGGAAGCTTTCAAAAAGAGAGTTGAGATTGTCGCTTCAATTCGCCGCTTCCTGCAGGAAAAAGGATTCCTTGAAGTTGAAACCCCTATGATGCAGTCCATAGCAGGAGGAGCTGCGGCAAAACCTTTTATCACTCATCACAATAGTCTAGATATTGATTTATTTCTCAGGGTAGCTCCGGAATTATTTCTCAAACGGCTTCTTGTCGGTGGAATGGAAAAAGTTTTCGAGATAAACAGAAACTTCCGCAATGAAGGCCTAAGCCCAAGGCACAATCCTGAATTTACCATGATGGAACTGTATCAGGCCTATGCCGATTACAATGTTATGATGGATTTGACCGAGGAATTAATTTGTCTGCTCGTTTCAAAAAGTTCTCCAACTACCTCAATAATGTTTGGCGATATGGATGTTGATTATTCACGACCATGGCGGAGAGCCAGATATGCAGACCTGTTGAAAGAGTATTCCGGCTGCGATATTGAAGACATCACGGCATTGCGCAAAAAGGCCCAAGAGCTGGAGATCAACGAAAAGCCGATGGATGACTCAATAGTGATCAATGAGGTTTTTGAAGCCACTGTTGAAGAAAAGCTCATCAATCCCACTTTTGTAATTGACTATCCCGCAAAGCTTTGTCCGCTTACCAAACGCAGTAAGCAGAACCCTGATTATGCAGAGCGTTTTGAATTGTTTATAGGCGCTATGGAAATCGCTAACGCTTATACCGAATTGAACGACCCACAGGTTCAGTACGAAAATTTCAAATCGCAACTTAAAGGTGCTGATGCCGACGAAGAAACTTTCCGTTCGGTTGACGATGATTTTATAACGGCTCTTAAATACGGTATGCCCCCGGCCGGCGGACTGGGTATCGGCATTGACAGACTCGTTATGCTCCTCACCGCACAGACCAGTATCAGGGATGTGATTTTGTTCCCGCTGCTAAGGCCAGAAAAATAAACCGGCAGGGTAACTAAATGTTAAAATTCTTTCTATGTTTGAAATATCTCAGAAAGAAAAAGATAGTCCTGCTCAGCATCGCTGCGGTGGCATTATCTTCGGCACTTCTTGTAACGGTAGCCAGTCTTTTCACCGGCTTCATCATCGCAATAAACACCAGCGCCTCCGAAACGATGGGCGATATTGTGTTAGAGCCGCCGACGCGCTTTGGGCGCTATGATGAATTTATCCAGCAGATAGCCCAGAGCGATAAAATTGACTCAGCCAGTGTGGTGCTTTACAGTAACGGCCTGCTGCTTCTTGGCAAAGGCAATGTCCGGGCCGTATCAATATGGGGCATAGACCCGGCCGCCAGGGACAGGGTAACCGGCATGAAGAGTTCGCTACTGAGGCAGAAAGATTCAGACTTGGAACCAACCTTTGACTGCAACGGCAGCAAATATGGTTCCTTTATTGGCATAGGCCTCTTAGATGAGCCCAATCAGCTAACTGACGAATACGACATGGAAAAGGCTGTCACTGCCATAGGCAAAAAAGTTGTTCTGACGATGGCGATAACAGCGTCAGATGACCAGGAGCAAATACCAAAAAAATCGGTCGCCCAGCTTACAATAGCTGACATTATTTTTACCGGCATACATGATATTGATCGGCGTTTCATTTTTCTTCCAATTGATAAGCTCACGGCCAAACTTTATCCAGACCGCCCCGGCGAAAAGTTCGCTGACATTGTTCACATAAAATGTGCCCAGGGCCAGGACCCCGCTGAACTGCTGGACTTAGTGCGTGCCGTCTGGAGCGATTTTGCCTCGAACAAGCTTAACTGGCGATGGTCCTACATCAAGCAGACAAGAATTATTACCGCGGTCCAAAAGCAAAGCCAGTATGTTGCTGAGTTAAAAAAACAGATGGGCATGTTAATGCTGATATTCGGCATTATCAGTGCTGCGTGCATATTGCTGATCTTCTGTATTTTTTATATGATAGTTATGACAAAGCTCAAGGACATTGCGATAATCAAGGCTGTCGGTTCCGGGGCGGGAAAGATAACGCTGATTTTCATTATGTTTGGACTGTGCGTCGGAATCATCGGCTCTGTGATTGGCCTATTGATCGGCTATATTATAACTGTTAACATCAACACTGTTGAGCAGTGGATAAGAATACTTTTCGGCCTGAAGCTATGGAGCAGCAGCGTATATATTTTCAATAAGATTCCCAACCAGTTTGACTGGTACTGGGCCGTGTGGGTTCTGGTCGCTGCTGTTGTTGCCTCTGCCCTTGGAGCACTAATACCAGCCATTATTGCCGCCAGGACAAAGCCGGTCAAAATCCTGCGATACGAGTAGCGTTAGTCAATACTCAAACGGTTATAAAGTTCAAGCGGATTGTCCCAGAACCATAGTTTGAGAATCTTGCAAGCCTGCTCAAAACTCATAAGTTCTCTGTCAATTCTGCTGCCGAACACTTTGGCAAAATTCTCTCTGGCCATATACAGATGGCCAACCACCTTTTCCACAGGACGGATATAATCTCCGCCGAACGCAAGGATTTTATTGATTGGCACTTGGTCGAGCAATTCATCAATTCCGCTGCAGCACTGGCTCTGTGAAATGATATGTGACCAGCACAGATTTAAAAAGACATTCGGATAATTCTTGGCAATCACTATCGTATCTCGCACAGAGGGCATACCAAGATGATATAAATCAAACTTAGTCTGCGGATGAGCAGATGCAATCTTGAGCATAAATTTGCTGTCAATCTCTCTGAAATCACCCCATATGCCGGCATGAACCGCGACAACCAAATCCTTTTCAGTTGCGATGTCAATGATACGATGGAAAAGGTAATCCCTCAAAGGCTCAACAGCCTCAGCGTCAGGCTCTTTGATATTGAGTATTTTTTTAAACGCTTTTTCTGCGTCCTTTTTGTCCACCTGCGGAAAATTCCGAGATATAACCTTAATGCCAACAGCTCCCTCATCGAGCCAATTCTGCAAAATCTTATCCGCAAAATCAATCATTTCATCCAGACTGCCGGGCACATCAAAGCCGTACCTTTGGGCGATATCCTCAAGCTGATCTCTGCCAGCCACCGAATGCAGCAAAACTGCCTGCATAACCGGCACAAGGGGCCTTTTAATATCAGTTCTATGGCACTGGGTAAGTGAAGCTTTGATATTACATCTGTCACAAAGCATACGTTTGTATATCCCCGGCGTGTTTTCCGCTGAAATTGCTTCGGATAATCCCTCGTAAGTCTCATCGCTGATGTCATCAAAACCATAAACCTTTTTTGCTGTCAACAATGCTGCCCGCGCATAACTGCCGTACCGAATTTTCTCCCACCACGGCTTGAAGATCTCCCACCGCTTTTTCAGGGGTACGTCATAATCGAACAGGCTGTCATAGACGGGCTTTTCACGCTCAAAAGGCCACTCCTGTCCTTTCCAACTTGCCCGGTCCATTCCGGCACTGTTAAGATCGCAATTGGTGTATTGCGTAAACAGCGTGAAAACATCCTGTGGACTGTCGGTGCGCTCTTTCTCAGGGCCGAGATGCTCATGGCAGTCGACAATGTCCAGCTGCTCCATAAATTCAATCAATTTTATTTCCGTTTTAGTATATCTCATTTTGCCACCTCGCAACTTTTGGTTCTCAGGCGCATTATACGAGTTTCTAAGGGCCGGTCAAGCCCGCAGATACCGATGAATTTGAATAATAATCATAGTGCAAATCTGCGAGTTTTAATATATACTGGGGGCTGATATGGCAAAACAACGATTACAAAAAATTCTGGCAGCAGCAGGGATTGACTCACGCAGAAACTGTGAAGAGCTTATTCTTGCCGGCGCTGTCCGGGTCAATCGCAAAATTGTAGATACTCTGCCGGCCTTTGCTGACCCTGATGTGGACACAATAAGCGTTAACAACAGAAGGCTGAAATATGTGGAGAAGCTCTATTTCCTTCTGAACAAGCCAAAGGGCGTGATCTGCACAAACAGCGACCCGCAGGGCAGAAAAAAAGCTATTGACCTTATTGATACTAAAGAGCGGATATTCTGCATAGGCAGACTTGACGCAGACACCACTGGAGCCATAATCCTGACCAATGACACAGAGTTGGCGAATAAGCTGACCCATCCTAAATTTGGCCTGTCCAAAGTTTACCATGTCGGAATAAAAGGCAAGATCACTACTGAACTTGTGGAAAAACTTAGAAAAGGTATCTGGCTATCTGAGAAAAAAACCTCTCAAGCAAAAGTCAAGGTTGTCAAATCCAGCCATACCCAATCATTTCTTGAGATAACGATAACCGAAGGCCTGAACCGTCAGATTAGAAGAATGTTGGCAAAGGTCGGTTACAAAGCCACTTCGCTGAAAAGAATACAAATCGGCAAAATACCCATTCGCGGAATTGGTGTTGGACATTACAGGAAACTGACGAAACCTGAAATAGCATATCTGAAAAAATAAAACACCGGAGCAAAGCAAATGTACTTGGTAGGTTACGATTTGGGCAGTTCATCGGTCAAAGCGACACTTATGGACTCTGTTTCCGGCAGTGCCATAGCTTCAGGAATATCTCCAAAAAAGGAGATGGAAATCATTGCCTCCCAGCCCGGCTGGGCTGAACAGCAGCCTGACACCTGGTGGCAAAATTTAAAATCTGCAACCGCTGAGATGATGAGCCAGGCGAATATCGACCCGGCTGATATTGAGGCGATAGGAATTTCATATCAGATGCACGGCCTTGTGCTCGTAGATAATAATAAAAACCCTCTGCGTCCTGCCATCATCTGGTGCGATAGCAGGGCAGTTGACATTGGTAACAAAGCGGCAGAAAAAATTGGACAGCAGAAATGTCTCAAGAACCTGCTTAACTCACCTGGCAACTTTACCGCTTCAAAGTTGGCATGGGTAAAGGAAAATGAGCCACAAGTTTATGCAAAGATACACAAGGCAATGTTGCCCGGCGATTACATCGCAATGAAAATGACCGACCAGATTGTTACTACCGTTTCAGGCCTGTCTGAAGGCATACTCTGGGATTTTCAAAAGCAGATCCTGGCCGACATTGTTTTGGACTGCTACGGAATAAACAGTGAGTTGCTCGCGCCTACTGTTGATACTTTTTCCGTTCAGGGAACGCTTACCAGAACCGCAGCCGAGGAACTTGGACTAAAGGCAGGCATCAAAATTGCCTACCGTGCGGGCGACCAGCCAAACAATGCCTTGTCCCTTAATGTTCTTGAGCCCGGCCAGATTGCCGCGACAGCAGGAACTTCAGGCGTTGTTTACGGCATTGCTGAAAAACCAAACTACGATGAGAAATCACGCGTTAATACTTTCGTTCACGTCAACAGCACAAAAGACAAACCAAGATTGGGCGTTCTGCTGTGTCTCAACGGCACGGGAATTTTGAACAGCTGGCTCAAGCACAACGTCGCGGAAAATCTTGATTATAATTCTATGAATGATTTGGCCCAAAAAGCGCCGATTGACTGTGATGGACTTGTCGTCCTTCCCTTTGGAAACGGTGCTGAACGAACACTGCACAACAAGGATATCTCAGCGTCAGTTCACGGTCTGAAGTTCAATACGCACAGCAAAGAACACTTGCTAAGAGCGGGCCAGCAGGGTATCGTTTTTGCCCTCAATTACGGCCTGGATATAATGAAAAATATGGGTGTGGAGATAAAAACCGTAAGGGCCGGCAATGCAAATATGTTTTTGAGTCCGCTGTTCTGCAGTGCCTTCGCGAATGTAACCGGCGCTGTAGTCCAGCTATACAACACCGACGGCTCACAAGGTGCCGCGAGGGGTGCCGGCATTGGTTCAGGCCTGTACAAAGATTTCAAGCAGGCATTTGATGGCCTGAAAACCACCGGAACAGTTGAGCCAAATCCAAAACAGCAGGCCCAGTACAAGCAGGCTTATCAAAACTGGCTCAACGTGCTGACCGACAGGCTGAGCTGAACAAAACGGCTTATTAACTTGTCAAAGATATCTCTGTGCCTGCGGGCACGTTAGCTGGCGAATCAAACGCCTGATTCCGGGCGGAACAAAAAAAATTGTCCCTCCATCCTTAGCGAAAACATGCGTGTTTCTGCTGATTTTGAAAAAACTTTTTTGGCAAAACTGCCGTAAGTGCCTGTAAATAAAGAGAAAGTTTTTTTTATTTTTTCCAAAAACGCATGTTTTTGCATGCACGTTTTGGCTAAAAATATTGAATCTTTTCCCGACCGAGCCGAGCCGAGTAATAATCAAAAAAAATAATCGAGCCATCAGTCAAAGCAGGGACAGCGTTTTATCTTTGATGTTATCGTTAGAATTTTATTGTGCGCTCGATTCGATATGGATTCTCTTCCCTTCTCTTCGCTTCGTTTCGCTTCCCTTTACTTCTCGTTACTTCGTTATAACAAAAGATGACTTTTGTTATAGCAAAAATGTTTCTGTAAGTTCTGTATTTCTTTGAACTTGGATAGATATAGACCAGCGGGTATGTACCTTTTTTGGCACACTTTGGAAAATTTTGTTTCAGTAAAAGTGTTCTATAGTAAACCCGATGTTTTTCGCAGATGAATTTGAATGACCATAATATCGGCGGGGGTGATTCCGCCAATTCGCCCGGCTTGGCCGAGAGTGTAGGGGCGAAACGCTGACAGCTTTTGACGAGCTTCCGCGCGAAGGTGGGCAACTTTATCATAATCCAGATTCTTCGGCAGCTTCTGGCCATCCAGCCGTCGCAGCAGACGAACACCTTTTTCCTGTTTAATTAAATAACCCTGGTATTTGGCATCGATAATAGCCGTGGAAATCACTCTTTCCGGCAGGTTCATCGCCGCGATTTCATCTTTTTGTGCCAACATCCCGGCAAGAGAATTATTTGGCTGTTCCAACTGCTGCCACAGGCTAAGGCCTTTTTCGCGGTGATTTGCAAGATATTGGCTCAAATTTTCAATCTGCTCAAGTTTTTGCTCAAATTTTGCCCACCTTTTATCATCCACAAGCCCGACCGTTCTGCCAATTCGCGTCAATCTGCGGTCAGCGTTATCAGACCTTAAAGATAGCCTATATTCCGCACGCGAGGTAAACATACGGTAAGGCTCGTCAATCTCTCTGGTCAGCAGGTCGTCAATCAGCACACCAATATACGCCTGGTCCCTGCCAATTATCACAGGTTCTTTGTTTTCAAGCAGTTGCACAGCATTGATCCCGGCCATAATGCCCTGCGCCGCCGCCTCTTCATAGCCGCTGGTGCCGTTAATTTGACCAGCCAGAAACAGACCGCCAATTTTCTTGGTCTCCAGATTTGGCTTTAACTGCAGGGCGGGGCAGTAATCGTATTCAATAGCGTAGGCATAATGGACGATTTTTGCATTTTCACAGCCGGCCAACAGATGAATCATATCATCCTGCACATCTTCCGGCACAGAGGTACTAATGCCATTACAGTATATCGTTGTAACATTTTCATCTTCAGGCTCAAGAAAAACCTGGTGTCTTTTCTTGTCGGCAAAACGTACAATTTTAGTTTCAATACTTGGACAATAACGCGGCCCAACGGTCTTAATTTGTCCTGTGTAAAGAGGCGATCGGTGGAGATTATCCTTCAGCAGCTTGTGAATCTTTTCATTGGTATATGTCATCCAGCAGGGAACCTGCTTTCTGCGAATTTCTTCGGTCATAAACGAAAAGGGCACAGGGTTTTCATCGCCGGATTGGATTTCAGTCTTGTCATAATCTATCGTCGCTCCATCCAGCCGTGCCGGCGTGCCTGTTTTGAGCCTTTTAACTTCCAGGCCAATTTGACGCAGAGATTCAGAAAGTGCATTTGATGCTGGCTCACCAATCCTGCCGCCAGGCCATTGTCTTTGGCCGGTATGCATTACTCCTGACAGGAAGGTACCAGTTGTGAGAATCACCGCCGGGGCATAAAAGGTACTTCCGTCTTTGCACTGAACGCCTTCGACTTTATTGTCCCTGACTAATATTTCTGTAACGATAGCTTCGGCGATAGTCAAATTTGGGCATTGCTCAAGTTCGCCTCTAACAAAATCGGAGTATTTATATTTATCTATTTGTGCTCGCGGCGAATGGACAGCCGGGCCTCGCGAACGGTTCAGCATACGAAACTGAATCCCCGTCGCGTCCGCCGCTCTGCCCATTATCCCGCCCAGCGCATCCACTTCGTTTGCTATTTGTCCTTTTGCCAGTCCACCGATGGCTGGATTGCAGCTTGCCTTTGCGATGGTTTTTCTGCTCATTGTGATAAGCAAAACTTCCGCCCCAATATTCGCCGCCGCATAAGCCGCTTCTGCCCCGGCATGGCCAGCACCGACTACTATACAATCGAATTTATTCATTTCCGTCAATATGTGCTGTCGCTACGGC
>CAZOPG010000042.1:0-9608 GCA_964581585.1 uncultured Planctomycetaceae bacterium
GTTGCACTTCATGTGCATGACAATCTTGGATTTCAGGATGAGCACCGGTTCCCGGGTGAGGGCTTGATAGATTGGCCCGCGTTCGCCAACCTGCTGAAGCAGTCAAATTATAAGGGAATATTTGGACTTGAGGTGGTTGCAGAAAATACGACTTTTTCACACTTACAACCCGAAGAGTGGTTCGCTGAAGCTTATCATAGAGCACACCTTATCACGGAGGAAATGCAACCGCCCGGCCCATATCTTGGTAAGTATCCCTATATGCAGAGATGCTATGACCTCAAACATTCTGGCAAATTTTTTAATTTTGGAACCTTAGAGGAAGATGCCAATCACAAATCAGAGTTATGCATGGAACTGGCCTCTGGTTTTGATTGGGATAACAAACCATTCGGTGATACTCCTCCTTTAGTGTCTGAGAATACTATCTCAGCAAAAAAACCATTTATGTTTTTTACGAAAATTGATATTACAACCTTCGTAAAACTCAATGTCTCTTGTGTAGTGGAAACAAAGAATGTTCAGGGAATACAACCATGGGAATTGGCTGCTGTATTTGTCGTCCCCTTCGACCATCAAGGCAAAATGATAGGTTTTTCTTCGTTGGCAATGGTAACAGGTACGAAGACCGTCGAGATAAATCGCTCTCTACAATTGAATCCTAAGTTAGTAGGACATGTCGAATTGTGGATTCGCAAGATGGCTGACACAACCGGCAGTTGTAAATTCAGCAACCTAAAGGTTCTTGTGCAACCAATCAACAATAGCAGGCACTAATCCCCCTGTGACATGTGCACATATCTATAATTTTTCTTCAAGCCTGAAAATGGAATGGTAATACAGGTCGGGAAAAGAAAATTCGCAAAAGTAAAGGTGTAGAAAATAGAGCACAGGATACAGCAGACAGAATAGGGGCGTAGTTTAGTTTCTTATTATTTCTTTGATACTGCTGTCCAGAAGCCTATTAAATTCTTCCGACCGTTCCAGCATTAAAAAATGACCGACTCCTTTCATTATCTTGACATCGAATGACATCATATACCGCCGGTTTGCCTCGATATTTGTTGGCCACAGGTCTGCGTTTATGCATATTACCGGGACCTTGACTTCCCTGAAAACATTTATCGTCTTCTTGTCCGCTATTGCCCCCACATATTCATCGAGAGAGCTTATCGCTGCTTCTGTGGGTGCCGATGACATATCGTAAATAATCCAGTTTAATAATTTCTGGTTGACGTCCTTGACCATCATCTGCTTGACAAATTTCCTCACTGCAGGCTTAAAATCCTTTTTAAATCCGTCGAGCCCTATTAACTTGTAGGCTTCTTCTTTGCTGAATGTCTCGTCCAGGTTGTGCAGGGTATCCACGCCTATTATACCGATGACCTTCTCTGGCTCTAACCTGGCTGTATATGCGACTATTTCTCCGCCGAACGAGTGTCCGATTAAAATTACTTTTTTCGGATTAACCGCCTCTATTACCGCCTTTACATCCTGAGCGAAACCATCTAACGAATAAACCTTGCGATGTTGTCCCGAGTTGCCATGTCCGGCCAGTTCCATCGTTATAACGCAGTATTCTTCGGCGAAATGCGGCACCTGCTCGCGCCAGTATCTGCTGTCGCAGCTCCACCCGTGTACGAACAACAGGGCTGTGTCCCCTTTGCCGTAAACGTTGCAGCTGATTTGTTCCCCGTCAGACGATTTGGCATATCGGTTCTGCCTATTTTGCGTTGGCGTTGAACACGATACGGCAAATACCATCGCCATCGCAGATAAAACTATAGCGTTTTTTGATTGTAGTATTATCTTTTTCATATAAACTGACATTATCCATTTAAACGGTTAAAGAACATAATTTTCTCCTACAACATCAATAATCCTATCAAAATATCCTTTTTGCTCTCGCCCATTAGGTTTTCCTGTTTTAGATGGTATAAAGTGGCTTTTTAATAGTCTCCACAAGCTTTATGCTATCATATTCGAGTGTCTATGTCACAAACTATCTGGTAAATCCGGGGCAAGGTGAGTCGCTTTTAAATCCAATCGGTGAAGTTATCAGCCAATCTCCTTCCCCTTCGACAACGAGTGTATACCGAGCTCCCAGCCCTTCAAACGTCTTGTCGCACCAATTACGCTCAACAACTTCCTGTTCAGATAAATATTCACAATAAACACTAAGGCCATTTTTAAGAATTTCTATTTTTCTAATTTTCTTTTCGCCAAAGCTCCTCACCACAAAACTTATTTCAGGCAGGCCCTTGGTTGCATAGGCTTGCTTGCGGGGAGCAGGGTCAATATGTTCAAGAAACAGCCGGCCACGAACGGCAACTGTTCGGCGCTGACACCAGGCATCATACAAATTTTCAAGTGACCGCCCCTGTGGTGACTGAATATACGTTATGTGTTCTGCACGTTCGTTACCAGGCGTCGAGAGGTCAAAACCCTTATGAGAACAGAAATCAACGCCAGCATATATCCCCATTCGGCATGAATCGGGACGGGAAAGGTAACACTTATAAAGAGCCCAGTCATAATCGAAGTGGTCCATCGTGTCGAATATCTCAAGATAGGACATTTTCTTCAACCAGGAGGCACTAAGCGGATCAGGATGGCCACTCAGATAACATAGTCCGGGATGATTCAAAGTCGTAGCAATACCCAGATCCATAGCTTTATCCACAAATGCCGATGACGTACTTTCACGAACATACCTGCAGACCGCATCCGTCCATTCTATCATTGGAATCAGAGTATGGTGGAACGGCTGATAGCTGGGCCATTTCCGCTTGGCCTCCCAAAAAGGCTCGTTTTGATCCCGAGGAGCCAACTCCGGGAACCACAAATGGTATTCGCCGGTCGGTATCAGAAAGACACCTTCCTCCTCGTTGGCTGCCAGAACTAAATCATAATAATCTTTACCCTCATACCAATAAGGACAAACTTTGCCGTCAATTTCAAGGCCGTGATCACCAGCGCAAAAAACGAAATCACCACCAAGTTCAGCAACTTCCTTTCTTAATTCGTTTGGCGACACACAATGTTGTACAGGATACCCAAAAGCGGTATGGTGATGGACGAACCCTGCCATCCAGGATTTCGGCAGACCTACCGGAAATAAATTTGCTGCCTCGCTTTGTTTAGTCATTATTTTTCCTCAACCGAAATTTAATAACAAAAAAGCATTCCCCGAAGCCGGCTCTACAGTTTCACCTCTCTGCTTTTTCCAGATCGGCGCCTCTATCCAGGCTCAGGTTAACGGAGCCAAAACCGCTTTGCTCCTGCGGCACAATTAACAGAAACCGATTACAAAAATCGATTTCAGCGACACCTTGTTCAATTTCGAAATCCAAAATGTGGCCGCCCGCTTTTTTGTCATCCGATATGAAGTGCAAATGGTAGCCCGGCACGCCTACGCCCTTGGCATAAACCGGAGATCTGAAACCAACGACAGTTCCACTGACGTTCACCATTTCAAAAACAGGCTGATTTTTCGTAACCTCCGTCAATGGCGGATAAGGCTTTTGCTGAGCCGGAACGCTTCGCGTCTTCATTCTTGCGAAAGAGCCGTGAACTTTCACCGCACAAAAAACATTCATATTAGGAGCAACCTCATTCAAAATCTTTTTAAGCTCCTCAAAATCTGCACCCGCCTTGAACTCAACAGTTTTATCCTTCTTAAAGTTGACAACCGCAGCGAAAGGAGTTGTAAGCTCCCCTCCCGGCCGATACACATTGCCGTCGGCCTTGACCTGGTAAATAACCGAATCCAGCAGAACCATCTCGCCGTCAAGTTTATCAAAGGTTCCGATACCAAAATCGCCATAGGACACAAGCTCATCGCCAGTCATTTGCCCATCATAGGCACCTGCCAGAATCGCACCGATCGTTGACACCTGAGTAATAGTGTTGTACTCGGCCTCTTGGCAGCAACCGCCAAGGCAGACAACTGCTAAAACCAACAGTAGTATAAGTTTTTTCTTCATTGCTAATCCAATAAAATACCCCGACTTCTACGCCGGGGTTTTTTGTTTCAATATTCATTCAGACAGATTACTGTTTTTTGTCATTTTTAATACAAGACGGATCCCTACCTTCTTCGATAGCCTTGATTTTATCAACTCGTCTCTGATGTCTGCCGCCGCTGAATTCTGTTGTCAGCCACACCTCAACGATTTTCCGCAGTGCCTGAGCACCGATCAAATCTCCGGAAAGACAGAGCACGTTAGCGTCGTTATGATTCCGCGAAACTCTCGCGTTCAATTCGTCATAACACAAAGCCGCCCGGACACCTTTAACCTTGTTGGCCGCAATTGACATTCCAATGCCGGTTCCGCAAACCAGAATAGCCCGGTCAACTTCCAGCTTTGAAACAGCCGTAGCCGCAAGACAAGCAACATCCGGATAGTCAATCGGCCCTTCACTGTCCGTTCCGAAGTCAATACACTCATGCCCCAATTGGGACACTATCGCCTTGACCTGTTCTTTCGCCTCAAGGCCTCGATGATCATTTGCTATCGCTATTTTCATTTCACAAAAACTCACAAATACGTTTCTCAACTGCTTTTTCTATTTCTTTACCACACACGTCATATACTTCTTTGCCGCCGCCAATGGGATCCGCGACACTTCGTCCCTCATCGAGCAGCCTACACTTGCCCGCAGCCTCAGGGCTTAGGGCAACGATATTCGAGCGATGATTTTCGCCTAAAGCAAAAATATAATCGCTCTGGCCGATCAACTCTCTCGACATGCCCTGACTAAGATGGCCGGCTATATCAACTCCTCTTTCCCTACAAAACCTGACCGCTTCATCGCTGGCTCTTACACCATTGATTGCCATCAATCCGGCAGAGACTACCTTATAACCCATTCCTTCCAATTGGTCAACCTTGCATCCAAGTTTTTCTGCAATAAATTTCTGACCAAATCCCTCCGCCATCGGGCTTCTGCACGTATTGCCGGTACAAACAAACAGTATTTGGATCTCAAGCATTTTCCGTATTTGGGCCTCGTCATAGACCCCTTTACGCAAAACCCCCCACCCATGTCTGCCTATTTTAACAACCGTACTACTCTTTTTATACTCACAGCCCCCTCCGTCAATTATCGTCTCAACTTTGCCGTTCAGCACCGCCATTGCCTCATCCGCATTAACAGCCGGCTCTCCCCCCGCCGCATTAGCGCTTGGCGCAACAACAGGACTCTTAATATTGCTCAATAGCTCACGAGCAATAGTGTTGTCCGGACAACGAATTCCAATCGAATTATCTTTATATAAGATCTTCGCCGCAAAAGCGTCTATTTTTTTACTCAGCTCAGCGACATCTTCCCCACTCAACTCAAACACAATCGTAATCGGCCCGGGCCAGCCGTTATCGATAAGTTTTTGTGCTATAGGATTGATTTTGCCGACATAATCGCTCGTATTTTTTTTGTCCCCTATGTGTAAAGTATAATGCTTTTGCCCATCTCGCTGCTTGAGATCATTAAGCCTGTCAATCGATCCCGGCCGAACGGCACATGCTATGCCATAAACCGTTTCAGTCGGAAAAACCGCCAAACCTCCCGCCTCAACACAATCGGCAACCGCCTTTATTTCCGCCATGTTACCGTTATCAACTTGTATCACTTTCGTTTCCATAACCGCACAGAATACATTAAATTCTAAATAATTTCAATAATTGCTTAACTTTTTCTCTGATTAGCTATTTCTTGCCAATCTCCAGATTTAAGGGTATAATATTTCCCGTATCCAGTCAGGCGATTTTCAATGATATCGGGGCCAAAAATGGCGGAAAAAATTGTAACAGCATGGACGTTTGACGATTACACCCTTGCAGAGATTGCAAAGATAAAACTCCAATCAGAGCAAATCAACTGCTTTCTCGCCGGCGAAAACTTCGTCGCGACTTATTGGATCTACTCAAACGCCGATCACGGCATAAAGCTAAAAGTAAAAGAATCTGACTTCGCCACTGCTTTGCAGATATTAAACACTGTCGAACCGATGGACCCTCAGCAAATAGAGCAATTTTGCCCCGCTTCCACCGAACCGGCCGACAACTGCCCCAAGTGCAGCAGCGAAAATATCGAATCCGGATATAAAGGTTTTACCACAAACATTCTCCTTATACTGCTTTTGCTTGGAACTCAACTTTTTGCTTTGGTTCTAATTCTGTTCTTCCTTCTAAGAAATAAAAAATACACCTGCAAAACCTGCGGCCACAATTGGAAATAAATCACAGAGGAATAATTAAGGTCTCCGGCCATAAAGCATAAAAACAGCCCTTGGCTTCGCCGACTACCATTTTCGAGATACGTTTCACGAGATACAAATTTATCCGTGTAAATCCGTATCTAAAATAATCAGTGTTTATCCGTGCCATCAGTGGCCATCACAATTCAAAGTCAAGAATGATGTGGCTTGGCAAAAAAATTGACTATTGGCTGAATGCTCGTTAGGATGGCATTTCAAAATAATCTTGTTGAGGATATATCAATGTTCAAAATAGGCGATATCAAGGTGGGTCTCAATACGGATCTGTTTGTTATAGCGGGTCCTTGTGTGATTGAAAGCGAGGAAATCTGCCTTTCAATTGCGGAGAAACTGCTCGAAATAAAATCTGAGACCGGTCTGGGCATAATCTTCAAAGCCAGTTTCGACAAGGCTAACCGCAGCAGTATTGACAGTTTTCGTGGGCCGGGTATGGAAAAAGGCCTGGACATCCTCGCGAAAGTTCGAGCCAAAACCGCTCTGCCGATCCTTACTGACGTGCACGAGCCGGCACAGGCAACAGCGGCGGCCGAAGTCGTCGATTGTCTTCAAATACCAGCTTTTCTATGCCGACAGACAGATTTACTCGTTGCCTGCGGTGAGTCTGGCAAGCCCGTCAACGTCAAGAAAGGCCAATTTCTCTCGCCTGGGGAGATGAAAAACGTCGTAGAAAAACTCCGCTCGACTGGCAATGAAAAAATTATGCTGACCGAACGTGGCACATTTTTCGGCTATAACCGTCTTGTAAACGATATGGCAGCTATCGAGGGTATGAAACAGCTCGGTTGCCCAGTCGTTTTCGACGCTACTCACAGCACCCAACAGCCCGGCGGGCTAGGCAACGCATCGGCCGGCGACACTGAAATGGCTCCGATACTGGCCAAAGCCGCTATCGCTGCCGGCGCCAACGCTCTTTTCATCGAGGCCCACAACGACCCTGCCGATGCAAAATCCGATGCCGCCTGCATTATGCCGATAGAATGGCTCGTTGATACCCTGACTAATTGCAAAAAGATTTTTGAAATCGTCAGATCTTAGAGCTGTTTTTCCGCTTTTATTACACTGTTAACCAAGTATTCGCGGTTTATGCAGATTTTTCGGGGATTTCTAAAGAAAAACGGCTTTTATGACCGATAAAAAGGGGTGAGGGAACTGTTTTTTTGTAATTTTGACAAAATTCAGAAAAATACAAAAAAATGTTTTATTGAATCGGCTTTAGGCCGATAAAGAGAATGTGTCGTGCGTTTTGATGTGAAAATATGTGATTAGATAAAGATTTTTGAAGATGATTAACCGACAACTGGTATTGGATAAAGGCTCAGAAAAGTATATTTTTCGCTATGATAGTGGCGGCGAGGATATGCTTTTGGAGGCCCTGATTGCTCAGGCCGACAATGATTCCACTGACTTTGACTGGTTTGATGCCGCAGTTCTTAGCTTCAAACTCACACAATCACTGATTACCGAAGCTGACAAACTGCTGAGCAACAAAACGCCGCAAATGTCCGAGCCTTTTCAAATAGAATTTTGAGGTGAATAATGGAAAACTGTGCAATCGTTCATGAATTTCTGGATTATCTGAAATTTGAGAGACATTTCTCTACTCATACAGCCAAGTGCTACCGTGCGGATCTTGAGCAGTTCTGCGACTTTCTTGCCCCACAGAGCCAGGACGATATCGACCAGGGCCAAACGGACTGGTCCGGCGATGGAGGCGATGCCGCTACAGGGGTAGCGACACAGACCGAGACCAAACTTGAACAACTTCTGCTGACCTTAGATGTTGAAAAGGTGCGAGCATATCTTGTAAAACTTAGTGAGAAGCAATACTCAAAATCAACCGTCGCGCGTAAATTGGCAACACTGAGAAGTTTTTATAAATTCCTCTGCAAACGCAGTTATGTAGGCAGTAACCCCGTGGTATCTGTCAGGACTCCTAAGCAGGAAAAAAAGCTTCCAAAATTCCTTGAATACGAAGATATTCAAAGACTGCTGGCGGCTCCGGCAAAAAACAGCTGGCTTGGCGCGAGGGACATCGCCATTATGGAAACTCTCTACAGTACCGGCCTGCGGGTAAGTGAGCTTGTAGCACTAAATCTGGATGACATTGACTTTCTCAGTGAAGTTCTTCATGTCCGCGGTAAAGGCAAAAAGGAAAGAATATCCCCGATCGGCTCGGCAGCATTGCAGGCGGTACAGTATTATATGGAATTCAGAAACAAAAGAGCTCAGAACAATAGTAATTTCGACCCGAAAGTGTTGTTCGTCAACAAGCATGGCAACCGGCTCAGTACTCGAAGTGTTCGGCGAAAAATGGATAAATACCTCGCAATGGCCGGCCTGGACCCTGCAATAAGCCCACATACTCTGCGGCACAGCTTCGCGACGCATATGCTGAACAACGGCGCCGACCTGCGAAGCGTTCAGGAACTGCTCGGGCATCAGTCGCTATCGACTACACAGGTTTATACACATCTGACCACAAAAAAGCTAAAAGAGACATATGATCAAGCGCATCCGCGGGATGAACAGCAGTTCGAGGAGAACGCTGAAAATAACGGATAAGCCGAATAGGTATACTCAAGTCAAAGCCCGCCACCTAGCGGGCTTTTTTTTTGTTTCAAATTATCCATGTGTGAGTGGGGAAAGAATATCGAATAGTGGATTTCGGAACGAGTCATAGCAATCACGACTAATTATATTTCTGGCGATACTGCTTAGCCAGCCTTTGAATTTGCTCAGATCTTTAAGTTGTGCCAGCTCTTCGCTTTTCCCAAAATCAGCCGTGGCACTAAAGGCTCCTTTGCCAATACTTCTTTCAATGCATGTTTGGCATAATGGAGCCTTGACTTCACTGTTCCGATAGAAATGTTCAATACTTCCGCTATTTGTTCAAGTGTCAGGTCTTGAAGGAAAAAAAGGGTTAATGCTTCTCTGTGTGGAAAAGATATTTTGCTCAATCCATGATGAACTTGCTCAGTATTATCAAAAGACAAGTTTTGGGCATCGTCCTCAATTTCTGTGATATCCGTAGAGCAGACAAGCAAAGCTTCTTTAGAATATTTCGATCTTAGATGGTTCATCGCAGTTTTGCGAGCAATGCTGTAGAGCCAGGTGGAGAGACTTTTCGGTTCTCGTATTTGTTTTATTGAGCGAATTACCTTTATCCATGTTTCCTGTAAAATATTTCATGCGTCTGCTTCAGATAAAGTTTCGACTTCGCAATTTAAATCTTTCCTTTTTACACCAAAACACACTGTATGCTGTTTGGGCCTTGATTAATGCATGAACAAACATTGTTTTTGACAAGAAGTATCATTCCTGATAGAAT
>CAZOPG010000043.1:0-9476 GCA_964581585.1 uncultured Planctomycetaceae bacterium
CTCTTCGGTATTAAGGTCGATGCGCGCCGAGGGCATGGCTCCATAAAGGAGAGACAACTGAAACATCTGCTCATATTCAGTAATATCTTTCATGTGCCAGGGATAATAAAAAACGTTCAAGGGTTTTGCGATACACAGATAAGAAAAATGTTCCATTAATGCGGGCAGACTTTCAGCCATTAGGCAATCCATACCTTTTCCCACCTCAACATTATAAGGGCCATTGGCGAATACAAATTTATTTTTCTCTTTCAAATAAGGAAGCAATTCTTCGCTAAACTGTTCATAGGCAAAAGAGAGACGGTAAGCTGGTTTGCCATTAATCATGCTTACTCCATCGTCATGGGCGTAGTCAAAACTGCCGAAACATAAATTGTCCCAAAATATACCGGCGGAATCATCTTCAAATTCTTTCAACAACGCCTTTAGCTGTCTGCGCATATCTTTGCCAAAAGAAGTTTTCTTGTCGGTATTACAAAGTGGAAGAGGCCCACACATATTCTCCCGGCCAGCATTATCTGTAACAACCGCATCAGAAAACTTTTCTTTGACAAGTCTGGGGTCGCAAACACCTACAAGCTGACAATACATCAAAGATTTTATACCAAACTCTTTCAGGTCTTTTAAATGCTGATGTATTTCTTTTAGGCTAATGGGTACGGGCTGAACATCTCTGTTTGGAAAACAATCCATCATCCATTCTTTAGAGTTATCCTCGGGCAGGTGCATTCCATAGCAGGGCATGTAATGGTGGATTTCCGAGAAATTGATACCCAAGCCTTTATTAGTTGTTTCCAGGGTTTTCTTAATATAATCTCTGTCAGTGTGTATCGGGGTTTCCCAATCGGTCTGGGTCATATTGACATACATTTGGTTAATAGAAGGATTGTTTGGCTCAAAGTAGTCTGTGTAATTCTCATATATTTTTCCCAATCCACATCGCCAATCGCCCTGATGAAAAAACAGATTGAACTCTGCCTTAGCTTTATTTTCCACACTCAACTTAAAGCACGATAACTCAGCATCAATATATCTTTCTTCTCTGTTAATAACAAACTGCACCTTGGGGGTTTTGACGTCAAAGGCATTAAGCAGAGTCAAACCGAGGTCTTCATTGGAGTTGTAGAGGGTAATACCCGGTATGAGTGAAGCGCCGTCCGGCCCGCCGTAATCAACAAAATAAACAGCTGGCAAATCAAATAATCCACAGGGATAACCTTTCGTGGCTGTCCAGATTTTCCAGTTCAGATTCCAGGGATAGAGATTTTCTGGAAGCGGCATTCTTATGATATATTTAATCGCTCTTGCGGTGCCTTTTAAGTTTTCTGAAGATAATTTAATATTAACCCTGTCATTTTCAAAATCCAGTTTGAGGGCGGATTCAAAATCGCCGCAATTTTGGACATCTGAATTTGACGATAATGGATAGGTTTGATTTTGCTGTTCATCTTTTACAAAGAATGATATTGCCTCATCAGAGTATGGAACAAAATCACCGCCTCCAATTGGTTTCTTTTGCTTAAAATCCGCAAGCGCGCTCTGGGCAGGGTCAAGGCTCTTTATCTTTATGCGGCTTAGATTGTCTTTGGCGTGTAATCGATAATATTCTTTTTCAATCAACATATTTCGATCCTTTCTTTCTTTACAACCATTCGATATTGCAACTCAAGCGGATGATATGTTCTTTGGGGAATTGTTCAATCTTTTTTTAAGAAAGATCCTTAATTTTTTAGGAAGGAATTTCCGGGCAACTGTTTTATCAGGCCTTTCAGTCTCAGGGCGATTAGGCTTGCATTTATAGCCCCTGGCGGTAATTCTGTTTGAGTGATAATATCCTCAATATGGATAGCCTCTTTGCTAAGACAGTCGAAGACGGCACGTTCGTTTTCGCTTAGATTCAATTGCTCCGGAGCGAAAAGGGGCATTTCCATTTCTTCTTCGGCCGTTTGTGAAGAACTGCTAAGATGATCCTTGAGGCTTCGCCCGATCTCGCCGAGCGCTTCGGTGATATCCTCAATTGAATCGACTAGCTTGGCACCGTCTTTTATGAGTCGGTGTGCCCCCTTGCTCAATGGTGAATCAATTTTACCTGGTACTGCCATCACTTCTCTGCCGTTTTCCATCGCTGCTGTGGCAGTATGCAGGGCACCTGAACGGTAGGTGGCTTCGATTACTATTGTGCACAGTGAAAAACCGGCGATAATGCGATTTCTCGGTGGAAAATTCTCGGATAAGGGCTCGTAGGTGAGCGGCAATTCGCTGACGCAGGCACCGGACTCGGCAATCCTGGCGAACAGCTTCTTATTCTCCGGCGGAAAGATATTGGCCAATCCGCAGCCCTGGACGGCGATTGTTCTGGCGTTGGCGGTTAAGGCTCCTGTGTGGGCGGCGGTATCGATTCCGCGAGCCATACCTGAAACTATTGTAACTCCTGATGAAGCAAGTAGATGCGCAAATCTAGAGGCCTGTTCAGACCCGTAAATGCTGCATCTTCTTGACCCAACGATCGCGATTGACAGGTTGTCGGCCTTTTCGAGGGTTCCTTTTATGTAAAGCACGGGTGGTGGGTCATAAATTCGCTTTAGTGCTGTGGGGTATCGGCTGTCGCGGAGATTTATAATCCAGACGCCCAGTTTTTCCGCCAATTCCAGTTCCGCTTCGGTATCGAAGCTGTCCCTTGTTCTGGCGATAGATTCCGCTTTTTTAGTACTGATACCGTCGATTTTCATTAATTGACTGACCGAAGCACCAAGAGCAGCCTGAGGTGAGTCGAACTGAGCCATAAGTTTAGCAAAAGTTATCGGACCAATTCCGTCGGCTCGTGATAGCTTAAGCCAGAGGTCGATTTCTGACGAATGTGGTTGATTTTTCAATGTTTAACAAGTCCTGAATCGGCAAAAAACAGTGTTTGGTGAAATACTATCCGTTTTATATGAATTATGCAAGCCCTTTGTTAAAGAATAGTTAAGCACGTTATATGGCTTTGGAAGGCGTAAGATTCAAAAATATCGGAAGTTAAGCTTGACTTGGCGAACCCTCCGTGCTATGATGTTGGGCTATGTCTCTAGCTACAAAAACAACCAAAAAAGCGAAAAAGTCAACGTCTAAGGTCGTAAACCTAAAGACTAAAAAGGCATTTCGGACCTATAAACAGGGACTTGAGTATCTGTTTAGTCGAACGGACTACGAAAAGCATCGCAAGTTGCGTTATAATGTAACTACGTTCAGCCTCGATAGAATGCAGAAACTCCTTAGCCTAGTGGGCAATCCGCATAAAAAGCTGGAAACGGCCCATATAGCAGGCACCAAGGGAAAAGGCTCAACTGCGACAATGCTTGCCAGGATGCTTGAGGCAAATGGTTATTCTGTAGGACTTTACACCTCGCCGCACGTGGTAAATCTGCATGAGCGAATAGCTGTCGACGGCAAATGTATCACTGATTCGGAACTTCTGGGGCTTATAAACCATATCCATGAGCCTGTCGAAAAGCTTGCCAAGAATGACGAAGCGACGTTTTTCGAAATAATGACCGCGATGGCGTTTATGCATTTTGTTAACAAGAAGGTGGACATGGCTGTTATTGAAACAGGCCTTGGTGGCAGGCTTGACAGTACCAATGTTATCAATCCCAGCGTGGTCGGCATGACCAGTATAAGTATAGACCATCAAAATCTGCTTGGCGAGACAATAGATAGTATTGCGATGGAAAAAGCCGGTATTTTCAAGAAAGGTATTCCCATTGTGACAGTTCAACAGGAACCTGAAGCAATGCGAGCGTTGAAACGGCACGCGACAAAAGTTGATGCACCTATCAGCATAACCGGTAGCGATATCGATTTTTCATACCGGTTTGAATCATCTCGTATGCATGGCCCGCACACGCGAATCTGCGTTACGACCCCGACCAGCAAATTTGAACATCTGCGTGTTCCTCTTCCAGGTGAGCATCAGGCGTTGAACTGCGGATTAGCACTTGCGATGCTGGACAAGCTGAAGGGTGACGGCTATGAGATAGACGATGCCAAGGCGATCAAGGGATTGGAGAATGTTACGATGGCCGGACGGATGGAGCTGGTTCACCATGATCCGCGAGTTCTGATCGACGGTGCGCATAACGCAGCGAGCATTCGCGCACTGATACAGGCAATCGGCCAGCACGTTCCTTATGATTCTATGGTTGTCATATTCGGCTGCGGCCAGGACAAAGATATAGATGGGATGCTTACTCAACTTCAATACGGTGCGGACAAAGCGATATTTACCCGCGGTAATTCGCCGCGTGCGATGTTCCCGCAGGATTTGGCTGACAAGTACACCGAGATATGCGGCAAGATGTGCCAGACGGCAATGAGCCTTAAAGAGGCCCTGCGAATTGCCTATAGCGCGGTCGGCAGAGAAGATCTGATATGTATAACTGGCAGCTTTTACCTGGTAGGACAGGCCAAAGTTCACTTCCAGGAACTCTCAGAATAAGATCTTTTTTGTGGAATTAGCGGTTAAAAAGCTTTTGGATTGTGGTGCAGCTGAATACAATGGATAACGCAATAATTGCTACGATACCCCCTAAAAAATTTTCTTTTCATTGCAGCACATCGTGGTACAATGGCTCCCGTGTGATTATTTGAATGTAATAAATGCCGATTTGGCGTTTGGAATCTAATAATCGAAGGGGATGTAAAATGAAAAAGTCCAAAAAAAATATTTTGACCACGGCTTCGGGTGCACCTGTAGATAATGACCAGAATACCATGACAGCGGGAAAACGTGGGCCCGCATTAATGCAGGATGTGCACTTAATGGAAAAGCTGGCGCACTTTAATCGTGAGCGTATTCCTGAACGGGTAGTACATGCCAAAGGAGCAGGTGTACATGGCTACTTTGAAGTAAGCAAGGATGTAACCCAATACACAAAAGCAAAATTTCTCTCCGAAGTTGGCAAGTGTACAGATGTCTTTGCGCGTTTTTCAACCGTTGGTGGCGAGAAAGGATCGGCTGACTCAGCGCGTGACCCTCGAGGATTTGCGGTAAAGTTTTATACTGAGGAGGGAAACTACGACATGACAGGCAACAATACCCCAGTTTTTTTTATAAGGGATCCGCTGAAATTTCCTGATTTTATTCATACCCAGAAACGCAATCCTGCAACAAACGCTCCCGATCCGGATATGTTTTGGGATTTTCTATCTCTTACGCCTGAATCGATTCACCAGGTAACTATACTTTTTTCCGATCGTGGTACACCTAAAGGCTTTCGTCATATGAACGGGTACAGTAGCCATACGTTCAAGTGGTATAATGATAAAGGCGAATACTTCTGGGTACAGTATCATTTTAAGACAGAGCAGGGAATCGAGAACTTTACCCGCGCCGAAGCAACTCGTATGGCAGGTGAGAATTCCGATTATGCTACCCGCGATTTGCGTGATGCAATTGAAAAGGGAGATTATCCATCATGGAAAGTTTGTGTTCAGATAATGACACCAGAACAGGCGAAGGATTATCGCTTTGACATCCTTGATATTACTAAGGTCTGGCCTCACGCTGATTTTCCACTCATCGAGATAGGAAAAATGGTTCTGAACAAAAATCCAGAAAATTACTTTGCGGAAGTGGAACAGTCAGCGTTTTCACCTGGAAATTTTGTGCCTGGCATAGCTACTTCGCCAGACAAGATGCTGCAGGCACGCATACATTCATATAATGATGCTCATCTTTACCGGTTGGGACCTAACTACCAACTTTTACCGATAAATGCCCCGAAAGCAGTGACGTCGAATAATTATCAACGTGATGGTTATATGCGTTTGGATGCTAACGGTGGCGGCGGGCCCAATTACTATCCCAATAGTATGGGTGGGCCTGAACCAGAGCCTGGAACGGGCGAGCCGCCTTTTGAGGTTTCAGGCATGGCAGGACGCCATGAGTATTCCCATCCCAATGATGATTTTGTTCAGGCCGGCGATCTCTACCGCAAAGTTATGAACGATGTTGATCGCGATCATTTGATCGCTAACATTGTGTCGCATCTTTGCGGTGCACAAAAGCGAATCCAATTAAGACAAACCGCTATCTTTCATAAGGCTGATCCGGAATATGGCCAGCGTGTTGCGGAGGGGTTAGGCCTGAATCTGAAAGAGGTTGAAAAATTGGCAGGCATGAGTCAGGAGGATAGAGTTAAGGCAACTTTACAATAGAACCAGGCAAGACTCAGCTAAGAGTTGATACTTTCAGTATGGCGAAATAGTACACTGGCAAGATCATGTCGGACGGAAAGGAGCGATACCTGCTGGCGAATCTGAAGGCGGGCAGGGAAGTTAAGCTGCAGGTCGTCGTGGAGATATTCATCGATGATAAATTCAGCCTCGGTACGCGCGGATATGACGATCCATCGGGTGGGCGAATTGGATTTTTCGTCGAGAATGGAACACTGACTGTGAAAGACGTAAAAATAATGTTTCTGAAGTAATACAATATTGGGAGAGGGCTTAGCATGAAGGCTATTATGGTGATGTTTGATTCTTTGCAAAAGAATATGCTGCCCCCTTATGGTGGAACTTGGGCGCATGCACCGAATTTCGAACGGTTAGCGACCAGAAGCGTAACATTTACACATGCTTTTGCCGGGAGGTGGTGTTTAGCCAGTCGGTGGTTAGCAAAAATAAGTCCACTTCATCAACTCGACCATCGCAATTGAAGCCAGCGAAAAGTTCATCGTCATCTCCAGTCAGTAAGCTCTCAATCAAGACTCGATGTTAATTCTTCTCTCACAACTTCCGCTATTTCAGGGTTATTTAGGATATGTCCCAGCTCTGCAAACTGAATTGCCTTTGCACCAGAGTCCTTAATAATACCAATTACCTGCCTGAGACGTTCGGGCTCTTTTTTGTGTCTATCGTGTTCAGGCGGGCCAAAAATGCCTATGAAAGGTGCGCCTCGACTGTGGACATGGAATCGAGACTCATTATAGACGACTTCATAAGTGTATCTCTTTACCTTATCCATCTTCCAGTGAGGTACGAAAAACCACGAAACTGTCTGCCCACAATAGTCAAATGCCGCCTTATTGCCGTATAGTGGATCAGGGGCAAAGTCGGGCCAAATGTGACACGTAGTACAAATATCTGGCTTTTTCTCTTTTGCATAGCGAATTAGCATATTGCAGAAAGAGATGAGATGTTCCGAGGAATATCTGAAAATAGCTTGTTCCGGTGGCAGTTCGGGGTGATGTTTCATGAAATTCTTATGTTCGGCGCGTGAGACGTCACAAAAACAGGCATAGAAATTCTTGTAACCTAATCCATCCAATGCAAATCCATCATATCCATCTGCGATAAGCTTATCAACACACTTCTTTGCGTATTCCAGTGTTTCAGGACGGTCGGGACATCGGTAATCGAAGAGACAGACCTCCCCTCCCAAAATTGGCTCGCCGCCACCTTGCAGTAATTCCGAGTTCGGCGTCGTTGCTTTTTCTTTTTCGAGTTGCAGGCGTTTTTCTTCTTCCGGAAGTATTCGTTGAGCAGAACTACCACCTAAGCCCACCACGCCTATGGCCTTCATGCCGACTTTGTGGCATTCCCTTACCATATTTCTGCCTCTGGAGCATTGTATGGCGTTGAATCCCAACGACTTGGCCAGAGAAACTACTTCGGCGTCCGGCTTGTCCTTCAACGTCCAGCACCAAACCATCTTCCACTCAAGCGGATTTTTTTCGGTTGCCGAAGCCGGCTTTTTCAGCTCCATGACGGCTGCGTTTTCTGAGAATATCAGATATCCATATCTGTCAAGCTGGTGACAGTCTTTAATGCCAATGACAGGCCAGGCGTAATAACTTCGGTCTGCCCCTATCTTGCTTTTATAAGCCCTGCCGAGGTGAGAACGCCATACATCGCCCGGTTCCGGCGGACACCGACCTGCCGAGAACGGTATCAGCGAATTCCACGGGATAGCCACTTCCAGTGTCCATCCTTTATCGATATCATTAAAGTCATTTAGTGTTCCGTCTATCTTGACGGCGCTACGCAGACCGGGACAATCCCATTCAAGATGATAATTTGCTGGCGAGGTGTCCACGTCTTGGTAATCGGTTCTTGTCGAGCCGTGCTCGAGCCAAACATCGTTACTGTTGTTGAACGCGTTGATATGAATCTCGATGTAATTTTTTCCATCGCTGTCCGGGTCAAGAAATATCTTAACAAAACCATCTCGGCGCATAATGAATCTTTTTGGGTCACCCCACTTCCGTGGCTCACCGACTTCTTGGCCTACCAAAGCCCATACGTTGGCGTCCTCGACGTTGAAAGCAAAATAGAGGTATTTCGCATCCCATACTATTTTGGCCTGGGATGGATAAGGGGCTTTTGAACCATCCACAAGCCCAAGAAAATCTATCCATGGGATGTCTATCCAGGCCTTTTCATCAATCGCTCCATCAATGACAATCGGATCCGTAGTTTTGTAACAGTAATAGCTTGGCGACCCTTTGGCAGTTATAATGTTGGCAGATAAAACCAACAACACTGTGAGATAAATCCAAATAGAAATTTTCATCTGACATTTCCCTTCTAAACAGTTAAAAAGCATAATTTTCTTCATTCAGGTTCAATAATTTTACAAAAATCTACATAAACTTTCAAAACGGTTATTTTCGAAAGCAACTTTTTACAGATTTATAAGAATACCTGACCAGTGTCAATCATAATTTTCCTTTCGGCCAGACGTTTTTCCAAGAAGAAAGTGGTGGATGTGAAATAATTGAGGGATTTATCAAATCTCCTGGCGTTGTGAGTTGCTCGTTTTCATTCGTCACAGTCGCAAGGTCAGTTGGGGCCAGGTTTTTTCTAAAATTTAAATTTCTTATTAATTCACCCCAGTATGATGTTATAGCTATATATATTATAATGGAAGCCTAGTACAATATAGGGAGAGAGTTGAAAATGAAAGCCATTATGGTGATGTTTGATTCTTTGCAAAAGAATATGCTGCCCCCTTATGGTGGAACTTGGGCGCATGCACCGAATTTCGAACGGTTAGCGACCAGAAGCGTAACATTTACGCATGCTTTTGCCGGGAGTTTGCCTTGTATGCCTGCTCGACGCGAACTTCATACTGGCCGATACAATTTTCTTCACAGATGCTGGGGTCCGATAGAGCCTTTCGACGATTCGATGCCGGAGACACTGAGATTAAATGGTGTTTACACGCATCTGGTTAGCGATCATTACCACTATTGGGAAGACGGCGGCGGTACATATCATAATCGTTACAATACATGGGAAATTTCGCGAGGACAGGAGGGGGATTTCTGGAAGGCTCAGGTAAAAGACCCGCCAAACGAACATAACTTTGATTTCAAAGCACTGCGACCATGGGAACGGCAGGACATAATAAACCGCCAATACATGCAGGAGATTGAAAATCAGCCTATCGAAAATCCTGAGGTAGAGAACAAGATGATCGCTTTGATGATAGAACT
>CAZOPG010000044.1:0-9472 GCA_964581585.1 uncultured Planctomycetaceae bacterium
TGCCCGACGATATCCGCCAGAAAACCGGTGCCAAATATATCGAGGCTTATGAAGAACTGACCGGCAAAAAATTCGCCCCGCCCGAATAGCCGCGAATTAATACGAGACTAAATTGCGATTATCAAAATCGATAGTTAAATTTCAATGGGCACAACTGTTCGTTCTGGCCTTTGCGCATTTATGCGTGGACATTTCCGCCGGAATTTTCCCAGCCATCCTGCCAAAGGTTCGCGAAGTTTTCGACCTTTCGCTAACCAAAGCCATACTGCTGTTCACAATATTGGGCATGACCTGCAACGGCATCCAGATAATTGCCGGGTACCTGCGCAAAAATAAAAAAACGCTTTTATTCCTACCGCTGGGTATAATTCTCTCTATACTGATTTTCTTTTTGACTTTCGTCCAGTGGGCCCAAAACCAATTCGCCTGGCTGGTAGTCATAGCTTTTATTTCAGGCATCGGCATCGGCATAGTGCATCCCGAAGCCATGCGGGCAATTCATTTTCTAAGAAGGGTCCCCTCGGCAATGGGTACCGCCATTTTCGTCAACGCAGGTTTCCTCGGATATTATGGCGGCACTCTACTGTCGGCCTGGCTCGTTTTTCTCTTCGGATTAAAGGGCCTACTTCTCCTGCTGGTTGTTTCGGCGGCATCTCTGCTACTGGTTCTCTTATCCAAGGCACGCCTGGCAGTTGAAAATCCCACCGTCGTCATAAACAAAAATACAAATACCAACAACCTGTCGTTCTGGTTCCTCTTTGCCACCGCTATTCCCGTAACTATCGCAGTAACCGTTATAGCGGCACTGCTGCCGACAAGATTAAATGAACTCGGATTCGAACTCTACTTTGGCGGAATGCCTTTAATGCTATTCGGTCTCGGCGGAATCTTCGGCTCGGTCGCATGGGCCGCCCTGTCGCATCACAAGGGCCAAATGCCCTGCTTCGTCTATTCGAGCTTTTTGACAATTCCGTTTCTGATAGGCCACGTAATTTTAATCCGGCAATGGTATGCCGTCTTCCTGATGATACCTATCGGATTCTGCTCGGTAGGAGCACAATCACTCATAGTATCAATGGCTCGCCACTGCAAAGGAGCAAGCCTCGGCCAGAGAATGGGCTGGATCATAGGCGGTGCATGGGGAGCCGGCACTATCGGCCTGATGCTACTTTCATGGGCAATAGCAGAGCCGTTTGGCGTGAAATACGTCTTCAATTACGCCTGGATCGGATACCTAATAACTGCCCTAATGGCAACCTACGCTTGGAAAAAATCTTGCACAAATCTGTCGAAAAGCCCCAACATTTCAAGGCTTTAATGGTTATTGGTGCTGTTTTTTAGGGGGGTTGGTGTGGCCTGTCAAGTTGACGGGGTGGGGTGTCAAAAGTGGTGTTCAAGGTGGTTTTGGTGCTGGTATTTTATATTGGTGTAGTTTTTTTGTCTAACTTAACATCTTGTTTTGTATGGACTTACGTGGCTGATGGAATATTGCTTGTAATTTTATGTGGTTTTGGTATTTTCTTTGCTCTGTTATAGGGGAAGTAGAAATATTGTTGATTTAGACCATTTAGGATAACGTAAAAGGAGATAATAGATTATGGCAGCAAAAGAGTTAACTTTTGAATCGGATGCACGTGCCGCCCTGCTGGTTGGCGTAGAAAAGCTGGCAGCAGCGGTAAAGTCAACCCTCGGCCCCCGCGGCCGAAACGCAATTATCGATAAGGGTTGGGGCGGCCCAACCGTTACCAAGGACGGCGTTACCGTTGCTGAGGAAATTGATCTCATCGATAAAGAGGAAAACCTCGGCGCTAAACTCGTTCGTGAGGCAGCGAGCAAAACCTCGAAAATTGCCGGCGACGGCACTACCACAGCGACTGTTCTTGCTGAGGCGATGTTCAAAGAGGCGTATCGTAATCTGGCCGCTGGTGCCGATGCGATGGCTCTGAATCGCGGTATGCAAAAAGCAGTGACCGCGGCGACCAAGAAGCTGGAATCGCTCGCTACGCCTATCGATGTTTCCAAGAAGGATGACATCATCAACATCGCATCGATCTCAGCTAATAACGATCTTGAAATCGGTAAGATCATGGCTAAGGCGTTTGGCAAACTCGGAAAAGACGGCGTTATTACCGTTGAAGAAGGAAAGAGCCTTGATACGGACGTCGAGTTTGTTGAAGGTATGCAATTCGATCGCGGCTATCTTTCGCCACACTTTGTTACTGACCAAGACAATATGCTGTGCGAGATGGACAAGCCCTATATTCTCGTTTTTGAAGATAAGATCAGCAGCGTGCAGAAAATAATTCCGCTGCTTGAGGCTGCGGCCAAGAGCAAAAGACCTTTGCTTATCATCGCTGAAGACGTAGAGAGCGAAGCACTTGCGACGCTAGTAGTTAATAAGCTTCGTGGAATTTTGAATATTGCCGCAGTTAAAGCTCCCGGATATGGCGACCGTAGAAAAGCAATGCTCGAAGATATCGCTATCCTTACCGGCGGTGATGCAATCTTTAAGGATCTGGGTATCGAGCTTGACACTGTTGAGCTGGGGCAACTCGGCCAGGCTAAGAAAGTTACTATCGATAATGATAACACTATTATTATTGAGGGCGCAGGCAGCTCCGATGCGATAGCCGGGCGAATCAAACAGATTCGCAATGAGATAGATTCGACTACAAGCGATTATGACCGTGAGAAACTTCAGGAACGTTTGGCCAAACTTACCGGCGGTGTTGCACAGGTTAACGTCGGGGCAGCGAGCGAAGCGGAATTGAAAGAAAAGAAAGCACGTATCGAAGACGCACTGCACGCGACACGCGCGGCAATTGAAGAAGGTATTGTGCCAGGCGGTGGTGTCGCACTTATTCGCTGTATCGATGACGTGAAGAAACTGAAACTTAAAGGCGATGAGCAGACCGGTGCGGATATTATTGTAAAAGCATTAGTGATGCCTTGCCATACTATCGCAGAAAATGCCGGCGTGGTAGCAAATCTGATCGTCAATAAAATCTCACAAGGTGAGGGTAACTTTGGATATAACGCAGACACAGATACGTTTGAAGACCTTGTCGAAGCGGGCGTTATCGATCCTGTTAAGGTAACAAGAATCGCTCTGCAAAATTCGGCAAGCGTGGCAGGGTTGCTGCTGACTTCTGATTGCCTTGTAACAGAGATTCCATCGGATGAACCGGCCGGTGGTGGTATGCCTGGCGGCGGCGGAATGCCTGGTGGTATGGGAGGCATGGGCGGCGGAATGCCTGGCATGGGCGGCATGGGTGGAATGGGCGGCGGAATGCCCGGCATGGGAATGATGTAAAAAAAAGTTAACAAAAACGAAAACTTTATGGAGATATAAAATGAAACTTAAACCTTTGGATGACAGAATTGTTGTTAAGCCCCAAGAGGCAGAAGAGACAACCGCAGGCGGAATCGTTCTTCCTGAAACCGCAAAAGAAAAACCGCTGATGGGTAAAGTGATCTCAGTCGGGCCGGGCAAAACACTTGAGAGCGGCAAACGCGCAGTAATGGATGTCAAGAAAAATGATGTCGTTCTCTTCGGCAAATACGGCGGAAACGATATTAAAATTGATGGCGTTGAATATAAGATTTTACGCGAAAGTGATGTACTCGGAATCGTTGAAGATAAATAGTCACAATGACTAACTAGATAGAAGCTGGAGGTACGCTGGTATGGCAAAACAAATGATGTTTGATAATATTGCAAGGTCACAGTTGAAAGACGGTCTGGCACAATTGGCCGCTGCTGTCAAGGTAACACTTGGTCCAACTGGTAGAAATGTACTTTTACACAAAAGTTTTGGTTCGCCCAAAGTAACCAAGGACGGTGTTTCGGTCAGTAAGGAAATTGAACTGCCTGATCCGTTCAAAAATATGGGGGCCAAAATGGTTAATCAGGTCGCCAGTAAGACGAGCGATGTTGTCGGTGACGGTACCACTACCGCGACGATACTTGCTGAGGCGATCTACAGTGAGGGACTTAAAAATGTTACCGCTGGTACAAACCCGATGGCAATTAAGCGAGGTATCGATAAGGCTGTTGCTGTGGTAACAAAATTTATTGAGGATTCCGCCAAGCCTGTCAAAGGGCACGATGATATCGCAAAGATCGCGACTATCAGCGCCAACAATAATCCGGAGGTAGGTGAAATTCTTGCCGAAGCGATGGATAAGGTTGGCAAAGAAGGCGTGATCGAAGTTGAGGAAGGCCAGAGCCTTAAAACTGAACTGAGTGTTGTGGAAGGTATGCAGTTCGATAGAGGGTATATTTCGCCTTACTTTATGACTGACAGCGGTACGCTTGAGGCAGTACTGGAAGATGCTTATGTTCTGCTCTACGAAAAGAAGCTCTCTAATATTCAGGAGATGATTCCGCTTCTGGAGAAGGTTGCACAGGTTGGCTCGCCACTATTGATAGTTGCCGAGGATATTGAAGGCGAAGCGCTGGCAGCACTGGTTATTAACAGACTTCAGGGTGTACTGAAAATTTGTGCAGTCAAGGCTCCAGGGTTTGGCGATCGGAGAAAAGCAATGCTTGGCGATATGGCTACACTGATCGGTGGAGAGGTTATAACTGAAGACCTCGGAATCAAGCTTGAAAATATCGAGCTTTCACAATTAGGCAAAGCTAAAAAGATCGTCGTCGGTAAAGAGGCAACTACTGTTATCGAAGGTGCGGGCACAAAAAAGGATATCACGGCTCGTTGTGAGCAGATTCGCAGACAGATCGAATCTACTACCAGCGATTATGATAAGGAAAAACTTCAGGAACGTTTGGCTAAGATTACCGGCGGTGTGGCTGTTATTAAAGCTGGTGCCCCTACAGAAACTGAGATGAAAGAACGTAAGGATCTTCTCGACGACGCACTTCACGCGACAAAAGCTGCGACGGAAGAGGGAGTTATTCCGGGCGGCGGAGTTATCTTCCTTCGCGCGATCGCTGAAGTTGAAAAAGCCCGGGCGAAAGCTAAAGGCGATGAAAAAATTGGTTTCGACATTTTGATCAATGCTATGAAAGCACCGACCAAGCAGATCGTTGACAATGGCGGCGGACAGGGAGATGTTGTAGTAGCCAGGCTGCTGGAAGACGAAAGCGGCAATACAGGCTATGACGCCAGGAACGACAAATTTGTTGACATGGTAAGTACCGGCATCATTGACCCTGCTAAGGTGGCAAGGACCGCTCTGCAAAATGCGGCCTCTGTTTCAGGGCTGATGCTGACAACAAACGTTCTGATAACCGATCTTAAAGATGAAGATGCCGAGCCGATAGCCGGTTCTGTAAGATAAATGGCGAGGACCCGGCCATGGTGATGGCCGGGCTAACTGGCCGTCGCCGTTCCGGTGACGGCTAATGGTGATGTGATACGAAGATTTAGCTAATGGCGAAACGTGATTGTTATGAAGTTCTTGGAGTAAACAAAGATGCCTCCGCTGAGGACATCAAGCGTGCGTATCGTCGGTTGGCTATAAAGTATCATCCCGATAAGAACCCTGACAATAAAGAAGCTGAGGCGAAGTTCAAAGAATGTGCCGAGGCTTATGAAATTCTCAGCGATTCTGCCAAACGTCAAAAATATGATCAGTTCGGCCATGATGGTCTTCGCGGAATGGGTATGCGAGATTACTCACATATGAACTGGCAGGACATTGGTAGTATCTTCGAAGATATACTTGGCGGAGGCGGCTTTGGAGATATCTTTGGCGGCAGAGGCGGCGGCAGAAGATCAACGCGAAGCGCAGCGGCCAGAGGATACGACCTGGAAACAACCGTTGACCTTACGCTTGGCGAAGTGGCTAATGGAGCAGAAAAGACAATTGAGTTTACGCGTAAAGATCTTTGCGGCGAATGTAGTGGTTCCGGTTCGGCCAAGGGGAGCAAGCCTGGGAAATGCTCAACGTGCGGCGGCAGCGGACAGGTGGCACAGGCTGGAATGGGTGGATTCTTCCAGATGGTCTCGACGTGCCCAAAATGCAGGGGCGCTGGACAGGTTATTACTAATCCCTGTAAAAAATGCAAAGGGACAGGGCGAGTACCCAAAAAAAGAGTTGTGAAAATCAAGATACCTGCTGGCGTGCATGAGGGACAGGGTGTCAGGATTACTGGTGAAGGTGAGCCGGGCACTGCGGGTGGGCTGAGAGGTGATTTGTACAGCTATGTTAGAATTGCCGAGCACCCTTTCCTGCATCGAGATGGTTCAAATCTTATCGCGGTGGTTCCTGTCAGCTTTAGCCAGGCAGCGCTTGGCGGAATAGTGCAGGTACCGAGCCTGAATGGGAAAAAAGATTTAAAAATACCGGCTGGTACTCAGCATGGTGATCTCTTCAGGATAAAAGGACAGGGCTTGCCGGACATAAGGAGCAGGCAAAAAGGCGATGAACTCGTAAAGATACTTGTCGAGATACCAAAAAAGATGAATAAACAACAGCAGGAATTATTACGACAATTCGCTGAAACCGAAGATAAAAGTATTTTGCCGGAAACAAAAGGCTTTTTTGAAAAATTAAAAAAGTATTTCAACTGAATAAGACAAAACTTTATGTTATGTGAAATAAGATGACAAAAGAGAAAGAACAAAAAAGTTCGGAAAAGAAACCTGACAAAAAGGCTAAGAAGCTTTCATCGCAATTAGAGGAGCTGGGGAAAGAAAAGACTGAATTATTTGAAAAGCTTCAGCGGATCAGTGCCGATTACGCTAATTACCAAAAGCGCGGACCAAAACAGATTGCCGATTCGATCGCTTATGAAAAGAAAGCTATACTAAAATCATTCCTTCCGGCACTGGATAATTTTGAGCACGCACTGGCTGCAGAGCAGAACGCGGATGACATTGAGAGCTTCGCAAAAGGTGTCAAGATTGTTTATGACCAAATGCTGACAATTTTAAAATCGCATGGTGTCGAACCGATAAATGCTTTGGGGGAGAAATTCAACCCTGCCATACATGAAGCTATGATGCAGAAAAACGAGCCTGAGCAGGAAGACGAGATCGTGTTAGAGGAATTTCAGAAAGGCTACAAATTCAATGACCAGGTAATTCGGCCGGGAAAAGTTGTCGTGAACAAACAGCCCGCCAAACAGGACGAAAGCACGGAGTAACCTTATGCCGACGTATGAATATTTATGTGGTAGCTGTGAACATAAGTTTGAGAAATTTCAATCTATCACTGCAAATTCCCTCCGCAAATGCCCCAAGTGCAGCAAGATGGAACTGAAAAGATTAATAGGCACGGGCGCAGGGGTCATCTTCAAAGGCTCAGGTTTTTATGAGACGGATTATCGCAGCGATGGTTACAAACAGGCCGCGAAAAGAGAAACGCCCAAAAGTGACAATGGAGCCGGCAAAAAAGAGACCGCCACTTCGGATGCAGGCAAAACTTCCGATAAAAGCCCGGTGACTTCCACCGCAAAAACCTCCGATAGCAGCGGTAATTCCAAAAAGGGAAATTAATGCTTCAGCTTAATCAAAGCTGTTTGGTAGTCGTCGATGTTCAAGGCAAGCTTGCACAATTGATGCACGACAAGGATTCGCTTTTAGGGAACATCAAAATCCTTATCAAAGCCGCCAATATTCTCGGTATTCCAATTCTCTGGTGTCAGCAATATCCGAAGGGTCTGGGCGCTACGGTTGATGAGATTGCCGAACTTCTCGAAGGTAATAAGCCTATCGATAAGACAAGTTTCGACTGCTTCGGTGATGAGAAATTTCGCATGAAGCTAGCGGCTCTCGACAAAAAGAATATTATTCTTTGCGGCATAGAGGCTCACGTCTGTATCTATCAGACCGCAGAGGCTCTGCTGAAAAAAGGGTATCGTGTGGAACTTATCTCTGATGCTGTTTCGTCGCGAACCCTGCAAAATAAGCAAATCGGCATAGACAGAATGCGCATCGGTGGGGTAAATATAAGCAGTACAGAAATGGTTTTGTTTGAACTGCTGAAAGATGCTAAAAATTCCAAATTCAAAGAGATCGCCCTGCTGGTAAAATAGTCCGGCTAATGCACTATGATCGTCAGATTAACAATCTCGGCGGTTTGTGATCTTGGCATAGGAGTCCCAGTTCTGCGTGCTGTTGTCAAAACAGGTTTGCTCGGGCTGAACAAAGTACCAGCGGTGCCTTTGTCAAAAGCAAACAATTTTCGATATTCACTGCTCTGAATCATCCGATTCAGGACGGCCATTTCTTTAACAGTTTCACTGCGTCTTTGCGGCTGGTCAACGTCGAATATTGCCATAGCTTGGCTCGTGCTGAGGTTGTCAATCGTTATAAATGAATCCACTGCTTCGCCTGGGACAGATAGCTGTACATTTTCACATTGATTCCATGCCGGGGCCATATGCATAAGTAATCTGGTTACGTCGGGCCTGGGGCAACTGATCGAGTACCTGATGGTATTCGACTGACGGTCGACACTCGTAATCATGTCAAACATATCAGTATTCAAAATTATTTTGCTGATAAACTTGTCAATAGTCGCCGCTTTTGTTGTAGTAAGCTCAAGTTTGGCATAAAATGGAATCGTCCGCTCAACGGCGTAGTTAGCGAACGCAGGTTTTTCGTATAAAACCTTTTTTTCGGCCTTCAACCTGTTCGTGGCAACAGGAACAGCGTTATCCGAAGTGGGTACCATGATATCCATAATCACCCAAGCCAGTGCGGCAACGAGAACAAGCATGGCCGCTGTCGTCAGAATCCGGCGTAGTACCAAATGTTTACGCCCAGTTTCGGCTTGCTTCTGGTGCGAATGCTGGTAATCGCCCAGTAAAACTTTTCTTTCAATCTGAGACTTCACATTTTCGAAGATGTAGTCGGGAGCCTGACTTGTCGGGGCCAAATTCAGCAGCATTTTAATCTCTCGTAACTGCTCAAATTTACGCTTAATATCCACATCATGAGCTATCAGTCTTTTTACTTCGTTGCGATCTCTGTCAGTAAGCTCATCATCAATATAATTGCTGAGCAATTCTTCTATATATTCTTTGTTTTCTTCTGCCATTACAGTACCGTATCCAAAATTTCCTTCAGATTTCTTCTGCCTCTGGCCAGCCGAGACTTGACCGTTCCAAGCTCCACTTCGAGCACATCGGCAATCTGAGCATAATTCATTCCCTCAATATCACATAAAACAACCACTGCTCTCTGGTCATTATTAAGTTTCATCATAGCCCTAAAAACAAATTTATATATTTCCTTATTCTGTGCCAGGACAACCGGGTCGGGCGAAGTAGTGTCTGCAAGAAATTCCTTTAACAGCTTTCTACCCTGCTCAGATTCACCACCGTAAGGGGCGTCCAGCGAATCAAAACCGAGCTTGAATTTTCTTTTGCAATAATTCAGCGTATGATTGACCGCAATCCTGAATATCCAAGTATAAAAGGTGCTTTTGCCCTGAAACTCACCTATTTTCTCTATTGCTTTGACAAATGTATCCTGCGTAAGTTCCGCAGCATCGTCTT
>CAZOPG010000045.1:0-9467 GCA_964581585.1 uncultured Planctomycetaceae bacterium
GCAACCGGTGCCAAATACCCGTTTAATGAATTTTCGATTCATACGAATGGATGGATCACTGTGCCAATTCATACCCTATCACTTTAGAGACCCTCTCCACAGAGATAAAAGTAAATGAATGACATTATCGCCAAGGAGAGTTATATTCTATGAGGTTAGAAACATGGTGTAGTTGTTGGCACCTGACATCCTGTCCGTGTCCCGTAGGGTTGCACCAAAGCAGCCCTAGCACTTACCTATTCTACCAGCCCATCCGAATCACCTCCTTTCAACAATCCATCTTTGTTTTATAAACTTACTATACTTCAAAAAACCAACACGACAGCTTCGCTTCCTTTTTTACAGTAAAAGTTTGATAAACAATCAGAAGGTGCACATGAAACAATAAACACTATCCCCCTTTAAGCAATATATGTATCTTTATAGCTGCTAACAATATCATTTCACATTATACTGCCGTCGCAGAAACCCAAAATGTTGATAAACAATACGGCAATCTCGACGCTGTGAATAGTTTGTTTTTTTACTAACGGTCGAGATTGCCAGCCTAAAGGCCTCGCAATGACGCAAAAATGAGGTTTACACTCTGTGAAAGGTTACAAATTTTCTAAAAAAAAATGCTTGACTTTCTTTGGTATGTATTACATACTATGTGTAACATAATACATTGATAATCCTTACTAATTTTGGAGGTTTGCAAAATGAAATTTGAAAGAGAACTGCTAAAAGGCATTGCTCCGGTGGTTGTACTTGAGATTCTTGCTCGCGGCAAGATGTACGGGTATGAATTGAGCGAAGCAATCGAGCAACGCAGCGAAAAGGTGCTCACACTGGGCAAAGGAACGCTGTATCCCCTGCTGTACAATCTCGAAGCCAAAAAGCTGGTGCAGGGTGAATGGGAAAAAACCGAATCCGGCAGGAAACGGCGATACTATTCTATTACCAGTAAAGGAAAAACCAAACTGGCCAGTCAGAAACAGCAACTCAGCGATTTGTTCGGCAGTCTCAAACTCGTCTTCGGGGCAAGTTTTTCGCCGGCATAAAACATTTATCCATCAAAGCTCAAGGAAAGATTCAGGGTAATAATTTGGAGCCTGTGCTATGAAAAAGGATATCGATAAAGTGTTTGCAAATCTTCCGCCATGTGCAGTTGAGTATATTCAGCTTGTAATAAAAAAGATGCGTTATCGCAAAAAAGTTCGGGCGGACGTACAGTCTGAATTGATAGCGCATTTTGAAGATGCTCTGAGCAATTGCCAAAACACGGAAGAAAAAGAAAAAATTGCAGAGGAGTTGATCGCTGAATTCGGCGATGCGAAAATTTTGGGCAAACTTGCCCGCCGAGCAAAAAAACGATGTAGACCAATTTGGCGGACAGTTGTGGTAAGGATTTTTCAGACTATTGGGGTCATAATCATTTACTTTGTTCTCTATTGTTTTTATCTTACGACAGGAAAGCCCGCCATTCAAGTCGATTATACGCAAGAGTATATACGAGCTAACAGGCCGAAAGCGGATGAAAGCCTTAATCCGGCGTTTTATATGACCGGATGTTTAATGTTTATGTTGAGCCCCCAAAATTAAGCAACGAAGAAAAAGACAATAAAAATGAATATGGCTCAGGTTCGCTTTTATTGTCGAGACTTAATGATACCAAGCGTCCGGAAGAATTGAATGAGGAAGAACTCACAGCTCTTTATAAATGGATAAATGACAACAATGAAACCATCCATCTTTTTTTAGAAGCCTCAGAAAGACCTTATTGCTGGTGGGATTTCAAAACAACGTCCGCGGAGTCTGAATTTTTCCTTAGCATGAAATTACCCAACCTCAGAATGATCAGAGACGTAGTGAAATTAGTTTCGTGGCAGGGGCGATTGGAGATGGATAAAGGCAATTTCAATAATGCTGCAAGAAATATAATTGCAATCTGGAATTCGGGCAGGCATCTATGGGGACCAAGAACGATAGTGGAACAATTGGTTGGTATCGCAATCAAAGCCTATTCATTCGCAACTGTAAGGACTATTTTAACAGAGCATGATTTGTCAAAACAGCAATTAGAGCTTTTGCAGGGGCATCTTGAAAAAATGTTTTCTAACAACACACTATATATGAACTATCAGACTGAGCGTTTTATGGTGCGAGATTTTGTCCAGAGATGTTATACAGATAACGGCCGAGGTAACGGCCATGTGATTCCATCTCAACTTGCTGAGTTCTGGGATATTGCTACTGGCGATGGTCATATACCTTTTAGTAGAGCAGCCTTTCTCGGTATGGCTGCCATTGGTGTAAATAGAAAAGACACTGTTGATGCTTTTGAAAATTTCTATGATACTGCGCAGCAATATGCTCAAATAACTCCATGGCAATTGCGACAGGAAAACAAAACTCTTGACTCATTTTCTAATAAATTATCGAGGTTGAAAAAGATACGTTATTCTAATGTTTTATGGCTGCTTCCTGCGTTTGATAAAGCCAATATGCTTTTTCACAGGCTTAAAATAGAAGGCCAATCCCTTATTTTGACATTCGGCATATTGCGGTATCAACTTGATAACAATACCTTGCCACAAACGTTGCAACAACTCAAGGAAGCGGGCTATGTTTCATCCATTCCTATCGATCCATTTAGCGGCAAAGAAATTGTATACAAAATCACGGATAATGGCTTTACCCTTTACAGTTTCGGGCCGAATTTTGATGATGACAGCGGAGTGCAGGGAAAAGATCGAAGAGGCAAAATCCGTAAATGGGCGGATAACGGCGATGCAGTTTTCTGGCCTGTGCAATAAGGTAAGGAAAGTCTATGACTAAAAAGGATATTGACAAAGTATTTGCAAATCTTCCGGCCTGTGCGGTTGAATATATTCAGCTTGTAATTAAAAAGATGCGTTATCGCAAAAAGGTTCGGGCAGACGTACAGTCTGAATTGATAGCACATTTTGAAGATGCTTTGCGCGATTGCCAAAACGCGGAAGAAAAAGAAAGAATCGCTGAGGAACTAATCGCTGAATTCGGCGATGCGAAGATTTTGGGCAAACTTGCCCGGCGAGCAAAAAAACGATGCCGACCAATGTGGGTAAAAGCTGTAATTGGCAGCCTGAAATTTATCGGTATTTGTATTCTGTATATTATTATCTGTTCAAGTTTGCTGGTTATAGGCAGACCCTCAATTACTGTTAATTATGTTGATTGGCTCAATGACTCTGTAAGAGCCGGCAGAGATAAAACTGATAACGCGAGGGAGTATTACCAAAAAGCGGGCGAACTTGTTGTTGAAATGCCGGAATGGTTGAAAAAAAGCAGGGCAAAATGGCCGACCGATTTTAATGACGCGGAGACAAAGAATCTTTCTAAATGGCTCAATGACAATCTACCGGCGATGGAGGAATTGCGAAAGGGTGCAGAAAAACCATACTACTGGAATCTGTATAAAAGCGAAGATGATAATTTGATGACAGGTCAACTGGTCAGCAATGTCATGAAGCCATTGGGAAATTTCAGGAAGTTAGCACAAACGATGTATTGGCAGATTGGGAACAACGCAAACCTTGGAAATACAGATAAAGCGATAGAAGATTGTCTGGTGCTGTGCAGATTTGGAAAACAACAACGGGGACACGGGCTATTGATCGAACAACTGGTTGGAGTGGCAATCGGGGCTATGGGTGACGCTTGTATTTACGAAATACTCTACAGATTTGATTTACAAAAGGATTTACTGCAAAGGCTACAGCAGGAATATGAATCAATTATTACGGATGCCAATATCTTCAACCTTGAGGCAGAAAAGGTATTTCTTTACGATCTTATTCAGCGAAAATTTACCGATGATGGTAAAGGTGGAGGCAGGCCGATAAGAGAGGGGACTGGCTTTGCAGGCAGGAGTCCGGCAGAGATAATATTTAATATACTAACATTCAATCTGCCGGACAAAGAAGAAGTTGTTGCCCATGTTGACCAGATATACGAGTATTATCAGGAATGTTTTAAAACTCCCAATTTTAAGCAGGTAAAACAGCGGTTCAATCAAGCTATTGAAAATTCACCTATGTTAATAAAGATACTGATGCCTGACTATGAGAGAATTTTCGAACACTTGTGGCGGTTAAAGACAAATAATGGTGCTCTTGTTACAACAATTGCACTTTTGAGATATGAAAAAGAACGTGGCCGACATCCTGAATCACTTGAAGAATTATTACAAGCGGGATTTGTACATAAAATGCCTTTTGATTTTTATCGAAACGGGCCGCTTACTTATAAAAAGACAGAGGGTGATTTTGTGCTTTACAGTTTCGGGCCTGATTTTGATGATGACGGTGGAGTCTCCGGGACCAACAGAGGCAAAAGCCGTAAATGGGCAGATAATGGCGATACGGTTTTTTGGCCGGGGGAGAAATAGCGAAGAACCCCGAAGCAGGGGTCGGGGCTAAACGGGTGTTGTGTATTTCTAATAGATTCCTCGACTGCGCTCGGAATAACAGTTTTTTTTACTGCCCGGCGGTGTCGGAATCTGCGCCGGCTACGGCTGGTTCAGGCTTGGCAGCCTTTTCTTTGACGTGAAGGCCTTCAAACTTCAGGTGCTCTTCGTTTTGGACCTCAATTTTTATCACGTTCTTGTCCTTGAACTCGCCGCGCAGCAGCGCCTCAGAGAGCGGATCTTCAATATATTTTTCAATCGCTCTACGCAAAGGTCTGGCACCATATTCAGGGTTGTAGCCTTTATCAATTAAGAATTCCTTCGTCGCATCGGCCATCTCAAGATGCAGCCCGTGCTCGATAAGCCGTTTGAAAACCTTATTGAGTTCGTACTCGACAATAGTGGTAAGGTCGTCTCTGGTCAGTGCGTGGAAGACAATCGTATCATCGAGCCTGTTCAAGAATTCCGGCCGGAAGTGTCGCTCGACTTCCTTGTTGAGCGTCTCCTTCATCTTATCATAGTTTGCCTCGGCGGTACGCTTGCCGAATCCGAAGCCGGCCTGATTGCGAATCAAATCAGCACCGATATTGCTGGTCATAATCAGAATAACATTTCTGAAATCGATATGCCTGCCGAAACTGTCGGTCAGTCTGCCCTCTTCCATGATCTGCAGCAGCATATTGTACACGTCCGAATGAGCTTTTTCGATTTCATCAAGCAGCAGAACCGAGTAAGGCCTTCGCCTTATTCGCTCGGTAAGCTGGCCACCCTCTTCGAAGCCAACGTATCCGGGAGGAGCGCCAACAAGTCTGCTGACGTTGTGCTTCTCCATATATTCACTCATATCTATCTGAATCAGCGCATCCTCGTCGCCGAACATAAATTCGGCCAGTGCACGGGCCAGCAGGGTTTTGCCGACACCACTGGGGCCAATGAAGATGAACGATCCCATTGGACGATTCGGATCTTTCAGCCCACTTCGACTTCGTCTAACAGCCTTTGCCACAGCGACAAGAGCCTCTTCCTGCGAAACGACACGCTTGTGCAGTTCGATTTCAAGCTCAAGCAGCCGTTGAGCTTCTTTCTTTTCGAGCCTGGTCAAGGGTACGCCTGTCATCTTACTGACCACCTCGGCGATTATTTCAGCGTCCACCTCACCAGCTGTTTCTTTGTTCTCCTTATACCACTGCTGCTGAAGCTCGTTCTTTTCGTCGATCGTCTTCTGCAGTTCATCACGCAACGAAGCGGCACGTTCATAGTCAGCATTTCTGACGGCTTCATCTTTTTCCAGTTGAAGTTTTTCCACCTTCTTTTCAATGTCAGCCAAATCAGGGGGAGTCGTCATATTTCTCAGGCGAACTCGTGCTCCAGCCTCGTCGATGACATCAATAGCTTTGTCAGGAAGACACCTGCCGGTGATATACCTGCTGGAAAGCTCGACAGCCTGCCCCAAAGCCTCATTGCTGAAGGTAACGCGGTGATGAGCCTCATAACGGTCACGAAGACCTTTGAGAATTTCAACCGTTTCTTCTTTAGTTGGCTGTTCAACAACTATTGTCTGGAATCGACGTTCCAGTGCCGCGTCTTTTTCAACGTATTTTCTATACTCATCGAAGGTTGTCGCACCGATACACTGCACCTCACCTCTGGACAGGGCTGGCTTGAGAACGTTCGATGCGTCAATTGCACCCTCAGCTCCACCTGCTCCAACGAGTGTATGCAGTTCATCGATAAACAGTATAATATTTTTGCCGCGTTTAACTTCGTTAATAACCGCTTTGATCCGTTCCTCAAACTGCCCGCGATACTTTGTCCCTGCCACCATCAAAGCCAAATCCAGTGAGACAACGCGTTTTCCTCTGAGTATCTCAGGAACCACTTTGCTTGAAATTTCCTGTGCGAGCCCCTCAACGATCGCTGTTTTTCCAACGCCAGCCTCGCCGATGAGCACGGGATTATTTTTAGTACGTCTGCACAGTATCTGAATGAGTCTTTCTATCTCATCGGCTCTGCCGATCACAGGGTCAAGTTCACTTTTAGCTGCAAGCTCAGTAAGGTCTCTGCCGAAACTGTCCAGTGCCGGAGTTTTGCTTTTTTGTTTTGCCGCACTGCCACTGGGGCCGGCCATCTTCATTTCAAGACCTGGAATACCGCCGTCAGCGCCGGCACCTAAGAGGTTAAGAACCTCCTGACGAACATCTTCTAATTTCAGTCCAAGGTTCATAAGTACCTGCGCGGCGATTCCTTCAGTCTCTCGCAGAAGACCGAGAAGGATATGCTCGGTTCCTATATAGTTGTGGTTAAGGGCACGCGCCTCCTCTATCGCAAATTCAATAACCTTTTTCGCTCGCGGCGTCTGAGGCAGTTTGCCCATAGTAACCATATCCGCACCGCTTTTGACGAGTTTTTCAACCTCAAGGCGCAGTTTTTTTACATCCACATCAAGGTTCTTCAGAACATTGGCGCCAACGCCGGAACCCTCTTTTACCAATCCGAGCAAAACATGCTCAGTGCCGATATATTCATGGTTGAACCTCTGAGCTTCCTGATTAGCCAAGGCCATCACCTTTCTTGCGCGATCTGTAAAACGTTCAAACATAGCTATATCCACCTTGAAAACAGAAAAGATTAATAATCCACACACTTAATTTTAACACAATGGCAACGCCTGTAAAAGACTATAAAATATAAAATCCTTCCAAGACTGTATATGTTATAAATTGCTGAATGTTCACTATTGCCTAAATCGCCACTAAAACTGCTATAATGCTGCAATCTGCTGTATGTATCGACAAAAACCAGGGTTGACTTTTGTTAATTGCCCAAAAGATTGAGTGGAAATTGCACAAAAAAAGACGTTTTCTTTCCCGGAAAACGTCTTTTTGGCTGTTATGTGGTAACGAAAAACCGTAAAAGCCTTATTTGTTGTTTTCTTCAAGCATTTTACGAAGATAAGTATTTTCTCGACGAGTCGACTCAAGATCAAAAAGTATGTATTTAATGCTTACTCTCAGGTAATCCAGCGATTCCTGCAGATCGCCCACACTCTTTCTGAGCTTTTGTTGCGAATCCTGCGACTTTTTGGTCAGCAAAATAAGCTTTTTTTTCTTCTCCGATGTCGGTATCGCCCCTATCTCTTTGACTAATTCACTAAGTCTCTGCTCAAAAGTTGCTTCGTCCACGAAATCACCAACCCCTTTCAGTATAATTAGTTATACAAAAACAATTATAAAACCACCGTCTTCGCAGTAGTAAGGTGCAAATGCTATGCCCGTGGCTGATATGCTGGAAAAATCCCTCTTATCAGTAATAAAAACTGCGTTTATTGGCGTGTAAGAACGATAATGCCTATGCCGAAAGATTACAGGCTTTATATGAAGTAAATGGGGCTGTTGCAATAAAACAACGCAGATAGAGAGGCACCATGCTGTAAATTCACTAATTACTCCATTGCCCACAAATGATTATGATGATGTTGTTTTTTATAAACACGAATGGCCGCTATACAACCAAATATGGTGATAATTGGAGACACAAATCTGCCCAACTCGTTAGAATTAGAATGATTGTTTTTACTGAAGAGTTTTTTTTCTGCGTAAAATGTGGTGGTAGTGCTGAGCGAAACGGTGGGCCTCGTCGCGAACGTACTGTAATAATTTCTTGGCAGGAGAGTTTGCGGGCAATCTTATAGGTTTATCTTGACCGAAAATATGTATCAGTTCCTCCCTTTTGGCGATCGATGCCAGGGGCGGAGCGGTCACTTCCATCTGTCTGAAAACCTCGGCGACGGCGTTTAACTGGCCAATTCCGCCGTCAATCAGTACCAAATCAGGCCAAAGTTCCTTGCCCAAGGCTGCCTGTCGATAACGGCGGGTAACCACCTCCCCCAGGCAGGCATAATCGTCGATTCCGCTGACCGTTTTGATCCTAAATCGGCGATATCCGCTCCTGAAAGGTTTGCCGTCAATGAATTTGACCAACGAGCCTACAGTTTCGGACCCGGCGATGTGGGCAATGTCAAAACCTTCGATAACACGAATAGAATCAGGACAGTTAAGAATTTTTTGCAGTTTTTCGAGGGCTTCGGTTGGTTCGACGGCGAAAAGTTCGGGTTGGACATTTTCAGAAACTGTTCCGCGGTGGTCAAGCCTTTCAATCAGGCGAATACGGTCGCGGAGGGTGGCGGCGGTTTCGTAATCGAGCGTTTCAGCGGCCACGGCCATTTGTTTGTTCAGCTGACGCAGAATTGTAGAACGTTTTGAATTGAGGAATTTGGCCAGGTCGATGATGATCTTTTTGTAATCGGCCCTGCTTATTCTATCGCCACAGGGAGCGGTGCATTGCTTTATACTGTAAAGAAGGCATGGGCGGAAGTATTTTCGCCCTTTGTCCGACGAGGATATGTCAAGTGAGCATGTTCGGAACTTGAATATTTTCTGCAGAATCACCATTGCCGCGCGTAAGTCCTTTACAGCGGTAAAAGGGCCGAAGAGTCTGCTTGTTTTTCGCGGTTTTCTCGTAATATAAACGCTTGGAAAATCCTCTCTGCCGGTGATCTCAAGGTATGGAAAGGTTTTGTCATCCATAAGATTGGTGTTGTAAGGCGGAAGGATATCTTTTATCAGGCGGGCTTCCTGAAGGATAGCATCGACTTCACTTTTTGTTTCAAGGTACTCGACAGTGCAGGTTTTGTTGACCATTTCAACGATTTTTGGGCCTCGTGAGGAAATCAGGTCGGAACCGGGCTGAAAATAGCTTCTAACCCTTGAGCGAAGGTTGCCTGCCTTACCGATATACAGCACCGCTCCTGCCCTGTCCTTCATAAAATATAGCCCCGGAGCAATTGGAAAATTTTTTGTCTGGCTATGAATTTTTTCTGACGTTTTTTGTTTCATTTCAGCGGATATTTTAACCTGTTTTTAACATTAAAACAGATGTTTTTCCAAAGTCTTTTTTATGGCAAAAAAAAAATCTCGTAGGTGCCTTCTTGAATTTTAATTTGAAGCGCAACGCTTCGCTGTTTTTATCAGCCCGCTTT
>CAZOPG010000046.1:0-9454 GCA_964581585.1 uncultured Planctomycetaceae bacterium
AAAGACCGTTGCTTTATAAAACAATAATTGGCAAACTTAATTCGTAAGAGAAAGATAAATGAAGCCGGAACAAGTTAAGGAAATTATCAGAAAAATAAAACAAGTCAAAATTGCTGTGTACGGAGACTTTTGCCTTGATGCTTACTGGATGCTTAACCCAAAAGGTGGCGAGATCTCTGTCGAGACTGGCCTGCAATCTCAAGGCGTAGTCAAGCATTATTATAAACTTGGCGGCGCTTCGAATGTTGTTGCTAATCTTACCGCATTGGAACCGGCGGCAATAAAGACGATCGGCGTCATCGGAGACGAAATATTTGGCAGAGAGCTTATCAGACAGTTAAAAGCTCTCGACGTCGATACCATCGCGATGGTTGTCCAGAAAGAAAATTTTAATACGGTTACTTTCGCCAAACGCTATCTTGAAGATAATGAACAGCCGAGAATTGATTTCGGTTTTTTCAATAAACGTACAAAACAGACAGATGACGCGATAATAAAAGGATTAAGAGATGCCTTACAAACTTGCGATGCTGTAATCTTTAACCAGCAGGTGCCAGGCAGCATAAATAATGAAGAGTTTATACAACAGACCAACCAGTTGTTTGATGAGTTTACCGACAAGATCGTTTTGCTGGATACCCGTCATTACGGCGAGAAGTTCAAAAACATTTACCGCAAGACCAACGATATCGAAGCCGCCCTACTAAACGGTATTGATGCCAGCCTGGCCGATGTAATTACATTGGATGATGTCAAAAACTATGCGAAGAATTTATATACAAAATCGAGCAAACCCGTTTTTGTAACACGAGGTTCGCGTGGAATATTAACCGTAGATAATAATGGCATCCATGAGGTGCCAGGAATCCAGATATTGAAGAAAATCGACACCGTAGGAGCCGGTGATACAACGGTAAGCGCGATGGCTCTGTGTCTTGGCGCTGGATTGAATACAGCCGAAGCTGCGGAATTCGCCAATTTTGCCGCTACTGTTACCGTGCAAAAACTTTTCCAGACAGGAACAGCATCTGGCGATGAGATTTTGGAAGTCAGCAAAGACGCCGATTACATCTACAGCCCCGAACTGGCACAGGATATTAGAGGTGCGTGTTATCCATCTGATACCGAGATTGAATTATGCTGTGATGCCCAGACTCTCAACTTCGGCAATGTCAAACACGCTGTATTCGACCATGACGGCACAATAAGCACTCTTAGAGAAGGCTGGGAACAGATTATGGAACCGGTCATGATCAAAGCCATTTTGGGCAAACAATACGACACCGCCGATGAAACCCTCTACCACAAAGTCCGCAGGCGTGTCATTGACTTTATCGATAAATCGACCGGCATACAGACAATCGTGCAGATGGAAGGCCTTGTCGAAATGGTAAAAGAGTTTGGAATCGTCCCGCAGGAAAAGATTCTCGACAAGTTCGGCTATAAAGAAATTTACAATGATTCGTTAATGGAAATGGTCAATCAGAGGATCGCAAAATTCGCAAACGGCCAACTTGATATAGGTGATTACACAATAAAAGGTGCTGTTGATTTCCTTAAGGCCTTGAAGGACAGGGGAGTCAAATTGTATCTTGCCAGCGGAACCGACCGTGACGATGTAATAAATGAAACTAGGGTGCTCGGCTATGCGGATTTGTTTGACGGCGGTATATATGGCGCGGTTGGCGATATAAGCAAATATTCAAAGAAGATGGTAATTGAAAATATTATGAAGAAAAACAATCTTCAAGGCTCAGAATTAGCTGTATTCGGTGATGGCCCGGTAGAAATGAGGGAATGCCGTAAACGCAGGGGCATAGCTGTCGGCATCGCCAGCGACAAAATTCGCAGGCACGGCTTGAGCAAGGAAAAACGCACTCGGCTGATCAAAGCTGGTGCTCAGGTCTTAGTTCCTGACTTTGCACAGATTGATGCACTGGTCAATCTAATGTTTAGCAAATAATTTATTGAAAAAAATTGTGTTCTAAACCGCTGTTTTGTCAAAGGGTATAACTTTAGCGAATGATTATGAAATTCATATCAATTCGAGACTAATCGGGTATAGAGTGGTCGCAGTTCGATAATCGTCCACTTACCCGCATTAACCAATTGCTTTTACATATTGATAAACTGAGATTGTTAAGTATTTAAATGAAAAATGTTAGTTAATATGAAAGGAGTTTCACTATGTATCATCATCTAAGAATCGCGTTAGTTTTACTGTCTGCCCTGATAGCCTTTCCAGTTTCTGCTGCCGTTCCAGTCGGGGTAAATCTGGCTGCGTTGGGAGACTGGGATATTGTACTGGCAAAAGACGCTTCGCCGAGCGAGGTTTATGCTGCCGAAGAATTCCAACGCTACTTTGCTCAGGCAAGCGGCATCAATCTGTCAATCGCCCGCAAATCCAGTGGACATCACCATATTTTTATTGGTTCAAGCCCTGCCATGCGCGCCAGCGACGTTGGTTTCAGCACAGAGGAGTTTGGCGAAGAGGATTTCCGTATCATTGTGCGTAATAATAACATTGCCATAGCTGGCGGCAGGCCTCGCGGAACATTATATGGCGTCTATACTTTTCTCGAAGATTATATGGGTGTGCGATTCCTCACAATCGACCATACATATGTGCCCAAAATCGGATTATGGAAAACGGTTGAGCCGGTAGATCGTTTTTATCATCCGCCTTTACGTTTTCGCTGGAGCTATTATGGTGAGAACAACAATAACCCTGTTTTTGCCACCCGGATTCGTGTAAATACCGTTGCAACCGATGGCAAGCTGGGCGGTAAGACAGGACTGAATCTCATAAATCATAGCTTTTATCATCATCTCTCAGTGAATAAATACGGTAAGGAACATCCGGAGTATTTCGCCCTGGTAGATGGCAAGCGTAAACTTGAAGTGCACGGCGGAGGCCCTGAGCTTTGCCTGACCAATCCGGACGTACTACGAATTGTTACCGAGTCTGTTTTGAATGATCTCAGAAAAGACCCCAATCTGAAAAACATCTCGGTCAGCCAGAACGACAACGACAAATATTGCAAATGCCCGCAATGTGCCGCTATCGATAAACGTGAGGGGACCCCGATGGGTTCGCTGCTGATCTTCGTCAACGCGGTAGCGGACGAGGTAGCTAAAGAGTTTCCAGATGTAATAGTAGGCACACTGTCTTATTGGTATACACGCAAGCCGCCCAAAACAGTCAGGCCAAGGCCAAATGTTCAAATCCAGTTATGCAGTATTGAGTGCTGTGTTTTACATCCTATTGACGACCCTAAATGTAAAAAAAACAAACAGTTTTGCAATGACCTGGCAAATTGGAGTAAACTTTGCGACAACATTTCCATTTGGAACTACAATGTGAACTTTAGCAATTATTTGCTTCCCTGCCCTAACCTGCGAGTGATAGAATCGAATATCAGATACTTTACAGCCAACAATGCTATGGGCATATTTATGCAGGCTGCTGGCAATACCCAAGGGTCAGAAATGTCCGATTTGCGTAATTATATAATAGCCAATCTGTTGTGGAATCCGAGTTTAAGCGGACAAAAGTTAATGGATGAATTTCTCGATTTACACTACGGCCGAGCCGCCGAACCGATTCGCCGGTTTATAAATCTGACACATGATAACGCACTGGCCAGTGGACTACACCCAAACTGTTTCGGCAAGGCAAAAGACTACGCAATAAATAAGTCTATAGCCCAGGTAGGGCTTGACGCTTTTGCTGAAGCAATAAAATTGGCCGAAAATGACATCATACGCTCTCGTGTGGAAAAAGCCTCAATATGTGCTTACCGAGCGGCCATTGAGCCAATCTGGTACGTTGACGACAAATCATCTGTTGACCCAGCCGTGGTCGAAAAAATGAAGCCATTAGTGAAAAAATTTCTGGAATTGTGTAAAAAACATAATGTAGCTCGCATAAGTGAAGGTACCCCGGTAGAGTCCAAGGGACAAGACCTCAAACAGTTAGTTGGACTGTAATATTCAAAGTTAATTTCACTGAAAATTAGGAGTAAAATGATGTTATTGTTGAAACCGTTTTTGAAGATTGTCACAGTAGTTTTTGTATTCGCTTTGATTACCAATTGTTCCGCTACAACTCAACAAAAGGCTTTCAGGGAAAATGTATTTACCCCGAAAGGCACGGAGGATTTTCGATTTGTTGTAATGGGCGATAATCGACCGTGGTCGGTTGATTATGATGATATCGTTACTCAAAATGGTTTTTTTCTGGGAAATATTGGCCGGGCAAACGCAACGAAAGCTGATTTTGTGGTAATTGTTGGTGATTCTATTCTGGGATACACACGGGATAGTGGACTCATTGGCAGGGAATGGGATGCTTTTGAAAAAACCTGCAAACTCTTTGATATGCCATATGTTTCAATGATAGGCAATCATGATGTATGGGACCAGCAAAGCCAGAACATTCGTCAAAAACGCTATGGGCCGTTATATTTTTCATGGGATCATAAAGGCTGTCATTTTATTGCTTTGGATTCGGAGATGGTGGGGCAATTGGACAAAATTACAGGCGCACAATTAGAGTGGCTGAAAAAAGATCTCGAAAAAGCGGCTTCCGCTCGCCGTATATTTGTCTTTGTCCACAAACCACTATGGCTATGGGATGATAACGGCCGATGGGATAATGGGCCTGAGGAAGAGATAAATAGGAATCAATGGAATACAGTTGTACACCCGCTCCTTGCCAAATATCGTGTGGATACAGTGTTCGCAGGGCATATCAAGAGATATCGGTTATATCCACAAAAAGACGGTGTTGATTATGTTGTCTCTGGTGGTGCCGGCGAAGAGTTACCCTTGTATGAACTTGCAGGCGGCTTTTTTCATTTTCTCAAGGTAGATGTTGCCGGGAACTCAAGTAGTTTTAGGGTTGTCAGGAGGGATGATGAATTTCCTGCAGATTGTGTAACCTCTGAGAGCGTGGAAGAACTGAAAAATTCTATGAAACTTGATGTGTTGGGCAATTTATCTAAAGGCACAGGTGCTACGGTTATAGCAAAAATCAACAACCCCACCAATTATAAGGTCAGAGGTTTTTTAATGAGCAATTTGGGGGACAGCTCATGGAATGTGAAAGCAAATGAGGTTGTAATCCAACCAAAATCACAGGCCAAAATTGAAATGGAAATATCTTATAAGGATTTCTTTCCTTTTCCTGATGGACTGGAGGTTCGGCTGCTTGATAAATACGGCACGCATTCGATGTATGGCTGGTCATTTCTGGATGATATTCTTACGCCCTTTGTGCCGCTAATTACCGAATGGAACGTTGTTGGCCCTTTTTCTTTGGGAATTAAAAATCTTGATATGGATAAGAAAATGTCAGAAGAGCAGTTTCTTGAAATGTCAATTCCAGCATGGGACAACCTGCTTGAGCCAGAGCTTAAAACTGATTTTGCTGCTTCATATACAGGAAAAAATGGGAATAAGATTGCCTGGCAGATTTTTAAGGGATTTGATAGTGGATTTATTTATTTAGACAGCCTTTACGGCAAGCAGGACTTTTTTGCTGCTTACTGCGTGTCGTATATTTACAGTCCCTCTGCACAAAAATGTATTATGGCTCTCGGCAGCAATGATGGTATTAGCTTGAGAATAAATGGTAAAGAAGTTTGGCGAAAACTTACATTATGTGAGCCCAAAAGAGATAGAGATTTGGTAACTGTCGATTTAGAAAAAGGATGGAACGAGGTTGGAGTTAAAATCATCGACTACAGCAGCACAGCAGGTTTCTTTCTGCGAATTATGAATTTTGATGGGGAACCTAAATTCTCAACCCAGCCCGACTAACGCCCGTAACATTAAAAACCCCAAAAAAATCAAGGTTGTAAAAAAATGAAACAAACAAACAAGTTTCTGTGTGATATGTTAGATTACGATTTGCCGCAAGCCGCAAATGACATTCTCTGGTTGGCGGGCAAATGTTCCTCGGTCAAAGAAGATACCGGTCGGGTAATACTGGAGGTTCCGTTCTATGCGCAGAAAAAAGGATACAATGTTGAACGTGATGATCAGATAGCTCATAAAATTGTCGAGGTCTCTGTTAGAGCTTACGGCGATTCGATTATACGCCTCTCAGCAGGTTTTAACGATGTCCAGCCCAGCGATGATACCGAAATGCTTCAGATTTCCCCATCGGTTAAAGTAATGCCCTTAACGGCAAGAAAAACAACGGCTGGCTGGGATATAGTGGATGCAAAATCAACTGTCCGAATGAGTATTAACACCGCAAATAAAGAAACTCTCGGCTGGAGCACATTAATTAACCCTCCACAGGATATGTTCGAGGCCACTGTTTACCCTGACGGAGAGACAGAACTGCCGTTTATGCCATACGATACATTTTTCCCAATGCAGATGGAGTCCGTTTCTCTCGGATATATGCAAAGAGACGGCAAGGCACATCGAAGTATGTTTTCTTTTCACGCCGCTCACAACGAAAAATTTTGTGGAACCGGCGAACGATTCGCACCGATGAATCTGGCAGGCAAAACATTCATCCTGGAAAATGACGATGCTCTGGGAGTCAATAGTCGCCGTGCTTACAAAAACGTCCCTTTCTACCTGTCAAGCCGTCCATATGGCCTTCTCGCCCTAACCTCCGCCCATACTCGTTTGTCGCTTGCCGATGTCTCCACCAGGGCTGCTCAGGGTTTGGTTGAGGATGACAAGCTCGATTTGTTTATTATTGGTGGAGGCCGTGTCGAACAGATTCTGCACAACTACAGAAAACTTACAGGCTTCCCTTCTGACGTTCCAATGTGGTCTTATGGCATGTGGATGAGCCGGATGACATATTTTACATCGGACGAAGTACGAACGATCGGCAAAAAGTTAAGAGATGGCAAATTTCCATGTGACGTTCTGCATGTTGATAGTGGTTGGTTTAGTCAGGACAGACTATGTGAATGGGAATTTGGTGAGGAAAATTTCCCTGAGCCGGAAAAGTTTATAAAAGAAATGGGCCGCGACGGCTTCCGCATAACTTTGTGGCAAACGCCTTATCTATATAAAGGCAATAAATTGATCGAGGCCGCCAAGAGCAAGAATTACCTGATTCTGCAATCACAAACGAAATATGACGCGTCGGATTTTGCGGACGAAATTCTCGTCGGCATCATTGACTTCAGCAACCCTGAAGCGGTCGAGTGGTATAAGACAATGCTAAAAAAACTTCTCCAAAAAGGCGTCGCAGCCATAAAAACTGATTTCGGCGAGAAAGTCCCCCTCGATAGCGTCAGTCATAGTATTCCACCACATTTACTGCACAATCTTTACCCTCTGTTATACCAAAAGGCTGCTTTTGAAATTACAAAAGAAACTACCGGCGATGGTATAACCTGGGCCCGTGCAGGCTGGGTAGGCTGCCAGCGGTACCCCATCCATTGGGGCGGAGATGCAGCAGGAACATGGGATGGACTCGCTGCCAGCATTAGAGGTGGTTTGCATTTGTGCTGTAGCGGATTTGCTTTTTGGAGCCACGACATTCCCGGCTTCCACAGTCTGCCGGATTTCATGAACACTAAAATCAACAACGATCTGTATGTAAGATGGACTCAGTTTGGCGTATTTTCCTCACACATGCGTTATCACGGCACATCTGCCCGTGAACCTTATGAGTTCCCAGAGATTGCCGATACCGTCAGAAATTGGCTGCGTCTTCGCTATTGTCTGATCCCCTATCTTGTTGAACAAGGCAGAAAGTGCACACAAAGCGGCTATCCTGTCATGCGAGCGCTGATCTTTCATCATGAGGACGATCCTATCTGCTGGAACATTGACGACCAGTATTATTTTGGCGACGATCTGATGGTTGCTCCGATTCTTAATTCCACTGGAATTCGCGATGTTTATTTACCCGAAGGATCATGGACAGACTTCTGGACGGGCAAAGTTTTCGAAGGTCCTAAGCTGCTTAAAAATATCAAATCAGATCTTTCGAGAATTCCAGTCTACGCCAAAACCGGATCGAGTATAAAAGTTTATCCACACGTCGTTCAGTGCACTGACCAGATGGATTTGTCAAAAATAGTGCCCCTGTCTTTCGATTCGGATTATAGGGGCTTGTCGAACTCAGTACTGGGCGATATCGTTGGCGATTGTTAATTCAACACCGCACTGCTATTAACATAAAAAGGAAAATAAGATGATCGATTTTGACAAAAAGAGATGGGACAAGGTTATTACGAATTCCGATTTATGGTGGCAAGGCAAACTGGCCAGGCCCCTGATTACGGTCTTGTTAACGGGTTGCCAGCCTGGACGAGACAAGCCCGAGCCGCCGATAAGTGGACTCACCTCTTCTAATGATTTCAGTATTACACCCGCTGAGATCGTAGACGGCTGGGAGTATGAGCTTTGCTGTATGAAATTCCTCGGCGACGGATTTCCGAGTATTTGGCCAAATTTTGGTGCCGGAGCGATAGCCGCATTTTTGGGTGCAATTCTGGAAAACGCCGAAAACACCGTATGGTTTAAGTCTAAGGAAATCGGTGAGATTGACCAGTTGAAACTGGAGTACAATCCCGACAACATCTGGCTTCGACGCGTTAAGGAAGTAGTCATTGCCGCCAACAATCATTGGCAGGGTGCTGTGCAGATCGGAATGACCGATCTTGGCGGCAATCTTGATATCCTCTCGACATTCAGGCCGGGCGAACGCCTGCTCCTGGATTTGTACGACAAACCCGAAAAGGTCAAGGAATTAACATGGAAGGCACACGAGCTTTGGTGGAAGTATTTTGAGGAGTTTAACGCCTTATGCCAACCGCTAAACCCAGGCTTCACGAGTTGGGCGGGAATCCCTTCATCAAAACCGCATTACATGCTTCAGTGTGATTTTTGCTACATGATCGGCCCGAAACATTTTGAAGAATTCGTGCTACCGGAGTTGGTAGCGTCTTCCAAGCGATTAACAAATTCTTTCTATCATCTTGACGGCCCAAATCAGCTGGCTCATCTTGATATGCTCCTTGAAATAGAGGAGCTTAAAGGAATACAGTGGGTTCCCGGTGACGGTCAGAAAGATGTTTCGCAATGGCCCGAAGTTTACAGAAAGATCACCAAGGCTAATAAGCTCATCCAGGTATTCACTTCGCAGACAGAAAAAGGCCTTGAGATAATAGACATCATCGCCGACCAAACAGGCAGAGCCGACAATATAGTTTTTAATGTCTCTGTAGATATCAAGCAGGAAAATGAGGTCGAAAAAATGCTTGCCAAATACAAAATTATTTAATTTTCACAGGCATGGAGATAATTTATGTCTAACCGAGATAAACATGAGATAGGCCATCTAATTTCTCATACACATTGGGACCGAGAATGGCGAGTTCCGATCTGGCATTCGAGGATGCGACTAATTAAAATGATGACCTCACTTCTGGATACCATGGAAAAGCATCCGGAGTTTAAGCATTTT